>NZ_CDRSSE010000003.1:0-128059 GCF_977051555.1 Segatella sp. | reverse complement strand
TTCTCTTCATGTTGAGCGCTTGAGCCCTGAAACCACCTATGAGATTACCTTGCAGGCAAGCCGTGGCTCTTATTCTTCTGATGTCTACACCCAGCAGTTCACTACTGCCGCTATTCCTTTCAGCAAGTATTATGTGACTGATGTAAAGGCTACCGCAGTCGGTAAAACAGGCTTCACGGCTTCATGGAAAGGTATGGAAGCAGCAGATGATTACGTGGTCACCCTGCATAAGTTGGTTTATGCAACAGAGGCAACTCAGAAGGGCTATGATTTCAGCAAAGAACTCGAGGGTATGCCTTCGCTTTGGAAAACCAATGGTAACCTGAGCGTGAACAATTATGGCGAGGAATCACCTTGCCTCCGTCTGAACAAGATAGATACCTATCTGAAGATGGCATCTGTCGGCCACCGTATATCTTCTGTCAAGTTCTTCGCCAAGTCATCTTCTTCAACCAAGGCAACCTTGGCAGTAGAGGCTTATCAGAATGGAGAATGGAAGCAGATTGCTACTTTGCAGGGAGGTGCAGACATGGCTTCGGGAGATACCTATAGCTATGATTTGCCGGAGTTGGCTGATTCAGTAAGACTGAATGTCATCCAGCGTACTTCCGGTGCTTTCTATATCGATGATGTGCTTTTGGGATGCAATGCATTGATTCACGAACCGGTGGCAGCCTACCAGAAGGTTTCTACCAATGGCAAGACAGAATTTGCATTCTCAGGTCTGGACACAGATGCTACCTATGCGCTGGTAGTAAATGCCAGCAAGAAGGGTGAACTTTCTTACGGTTCCAAGGAACTCATCGTGACACCGGCAAGTTCTACGGGTATCAGTTCTGTCACAGCCACCCCGTCACGTAATGGACAGAAGAGATACTACGATCTCAATGGCCGCAGGGTTCCTGCCAAGGAGATGCGTCATGGCATTTATATCGTGAAGCAGGGAAACAGCGTATATAAAATCGTGAGATAGTAAATATTAGTATTATTTTTTTTAAAGTGTAAGTATGAAGAAACAAATTACTTTTTGCGGCTATTACTGTCAGCGAGGCTGTTAAGGTTGGCAAGGTTTACTCTATCGACGGCAAGCGCGTAAGCAAGTCTGCCAAGGTCTTGTTATCATCAATGGCAAGAAGGTGATTTTAAAGTAAGTTATATATCTTCTCTCGAGCCCACGAAGTAGGGCTTTAAATAGACTTCATTTCGGCTCCCTCGGTCTTTGTGCTGAGGGAGCTTTTTTTGCTTATCCTGAGCAGAAAAGCGCAAACTAAGTTAAATATTCATAAAAGTTTGGGGTTAAAACTCGTAACCTACACATAATCAAATAAAAATGTGTAATTTTGCAGTCCGATTATTTCGGGGATACACTTAGAGTCCCCAAGATATGGTGTGTTAATAGCATGCCCTGTGGCCGGGGTATGTGGTTAGTGAATCACCTGTCTGAATAGTGAGTAAAAAAGATTAAAACGTTTTTTAGTAGTAAATTTAAATTTTAAAATGGACACATTAAGTTACAAGACTATTTCCGTAAACAAGGAAACAGCTAAGAAAGAGTGGGTCGTAATCGACGCTACCGACCAGGTTGTAGGTCGCCTCTGCTCTAAGGTTGCTAAATTGCTCCGCGGAAAGTACAAGCCAACTTTCACTCCACACGTAGATTGTGGTGACAACGTAATCATTATCAATGCCGCTAAGGTAGTTTTCACTGGTAAGAAGGAAACAGATAAGGTTTACACTCGTTACACTGGTTATCCAGGTGGTCAGCGCTTCAACACTCCAGCAGAGTTGCGCAAGCGTCCTGATGGAATGGACAAGATCCTCCGTCACGCTATCAAGGGTATGTTGCCAAAGGGCCCTCTCGGTCGTTCTTTGATGGACAACCTCTTCATTTACGATGGCACAGAGCACAAGCACGAGGCACAGCAGCCAAAGGCTATTGATATTAACCAGTATAAATAATTAAGGTAGAATGGAAGTAATTAATGCAATTGGTCGCCGTAAGAGCGCTGTAGCTCGTGTATACCTCACAGAGGGTACCGGTAAGATCACAATCAACAAGAAAGATATTGAGACATATTTCCCATCAGCAATCCTTCGCTATGTAGTAAAGCAGCCATTGCAGTTGCTCGAAGCTGAGGGTAAGTATGATATTAAGGCAAACCTCGACGGTGGTGGTTTCACCGGTCAGAGCCAGGCTCTCCGCCTCGCTATCGCTCGCGCACTCGTTAAGATCGACGCTAACGACAAGAAGGCTTTGAAGGATGCAGGCTTCATGACACGTGACTCACGTGCTGTTGAGCGTAAGAAGCCAGGTCAGCCAAAGGCTCGTCGTCGCTTCCAGTTCAGCAAGCGTTAATCTTATACATATTTTATTATATATATACAGATTATATATAGCTGAGCTAAAAAGTTTAGTATCTAAATCGGTGAGATTCCATTAATCGGGGACTACTCATTGACTGATCTAACATTAGATTCAAAAAGAAAGTAAACACAATTAAAAAAGAAAAAAACAATGTCAAGAACAAATTTTGACCAGTTACTTCAGGCAGGTTGCCACTTCGGACACCTCCGTCGCAAGTGGAATCCAGCAATGGCTCCTTACATCTTCATGGAGCGTAACGGTATTCATATTATCGACCTCAACAAGACTGTCGCTAAGATCGACGAGGCTGCTGAGGCTCTCAAGACAATTGCCAAGACAGGTAGAAAGATTCTGTTTGTCGCTACTAAAAAACAAGCTAAGGACGTAGTTGCTGAGAAGGCAGCTTCTATCAATATGCCATACGTAAACGAGCGTTGGGCTGGTGGTATGCTCACCAACTTCCCTACAATCCGTAAGGCAGTTAAGAAAATGACAAACATCGATCGTCTGTTGAACGATGGTACATTCTCTAACCTCTCTAAGCGCGAGTTGCTTCAGGTAAGCCGCCAGCGTGCTAAGTTGGAGAAGAACCTCGGTTCTATCGCAGATATGGCCCGTCTCCCAGTAGCCCTCTTCGTTGTTGACGTAATGAAGGAGCACATCGCTGTTAAGGAGGCTAACCGTCTTGGTATTCCAGTGTTCGGTATCGTAGATACCAACTCTGATCCTAGGAATGTTGATTACGTTATCCCAGCTAACGACGATGCTAAGGATTCTGTAGATGCTATCCTTACTGCAGTTTGCGGTGCTATCGCTGAGGCTCTCGAGGAGCGCAAGGCTGAGAAGGCTGACGACAAGGCTGCTGCTGAGCAGAAGGACCAGCCTAAGAAGAAGGCTGCCCGCAAGGACGAGGCTGAGTAATTAGGCAAAGAAATATATACTGAAGCCATTGATTCTGTTTATGATTCGATGGCTTTAGTAGCTTTTAAGCAAAGATTATTATTAACTTTTTAATATAAAAATATTATTATGGCTGTTTCAATTGAAGATATCAAGAAACTTCGCGCTATGACTGGTGCTGGTCTTGCTGACGTTAAGAAGGCACTCACAGAGGCTGAAGGTGATTTCGATAAGGCAAAGGAGTTGCTCCGTGAGCGTGGTCTCGCTATCGCTGCTAAGCGTTCTGACCGTGAGACTTCTAACGGTTGCGTTCTCGTTAAGAAGGTTAACGATTTCGCTGCTATCATCGCTCTCAAGTGCGAGACTGACTTCGTAGCTAATGGTGCTGACTTCATCAAGTTGACATCTGACATCCTCGACGCTGCTATCGCTGCCAAGGCTCACACTCTCGACGAGGTGAAGACTTTGAAGGTTGGCGATGCTGATGTTCAGGCTGCTGTTACACAGCGCTCTGGTATCACTGGCGAGAAGATGGAGCTCGACGGCTACTGTGTTCTCGAGGGTGACAACATTGAGGTTTACGACCACATGAACAAGCACACTTTGTGTACTATGGTTCAGCTCAACGAGAACAACGAGGAGGCTGGTCACAAGGTAGCTATGCAGGTTGCTGCTATGCGCCCTGTAGCTCTCGACGAGTCTTCAGTTTCTGAGGAGACTAAGAAGACTGAGCTCGAAGTTGCTGTTGCCAAGACTAAGGAAGAGCTCGTAGAGAAGGCTGTTAACGCAGCTTTGAAGAAGGCTGGCATCAACCCAGCTCACGTTGACTCTGAGGAGCACATCGAGAGCAACACCAAGAAGGGTTGGTTGACACCTGAGCAGGCTGAAGAGGCTCGCAACATCAAGAAGACTGTTGGTGAGGAGAAGGCTGCTACTTTGAACCCTACTATGATCCAGAACATTGCTAATGGTCGTCTGGCTAAGTTCTTCAAGGAGAACTGCCTCGTTGACCAGGAGTTCCAGTTCGGTGACGGTGACAAGCAGACTGTTGCTCAGTACCTCGCTTCTCAGAGCAAGGATCTCAAGATCGTTGCTTACCAGCGCTTTACTCTTGCTGCTGAGTAATCATTACTCAAAAGCAAGCGTTAATTTGACTTATAGTTAAATTAGAATACCGGGAGTTATGAAGTTAAGCCTCGCTTTGCTTCTAACTCCCATTTCTTTTTTATATAAAAATTTGATGTTATGAAGATATTTGCCATCGGTATGAACTATACCGAACACAATAAATCGCTGCATGGCACGTTATCTAAACCAGAGCGTCCTGTCATCTTCACCAAGGCAGATTCTGCTTTGCTCAATAACGGCAAGCCTTTCTTCATCCCTGATCATCTGGGAAGAATAGAGTATGAAACCGAAGTGGTGGTCAGAATTTCCAAGTTGGGAAAGACCATTCCGCAGCGTTTTGCCCACCGCTATTACGATGCAGTAACCGTAGGTATCGACTTTACGGCACGTGAGATGCAGAAGAAGCTGCGTGAGGCTGGTCAGCCTTGGGAACTCGCCAAGGGATTCGACGGTTCTGCGGTTATCGGCGAATGGGTCGACATCCAGAAGTTCCGTGATATCCAGGCACTGCACTTCCGCCTCGACCTCAATGACAAGACCGTACAGGAAGGCTGCACGAGCGATATGCTCTACAAGGTAGATGAAATCATCTCCTATATCAGCCAGTACTTCACGCTCAAGACGGGCGACCTGCTCTATACCGGATGTCCTACAGGCTGCGGTCCTGTCAACATCGACGACCATCTCGTAGGCTATCTCGAAGACAGGAAGGTGCTCGATTTTCACTGTAAATAAACAATATTGCAAGTAATATATCGATATGAACACAACAAAGGTTTGGAAATACATGCTGCTGGCATGCCTGCTCATGCTGGTGGCTCCTGTTCAGGCACAGCGATTCTTCAATCTGACCTCTTCAGAAGTCAGAGTAGATTCCGTGTTGCCCCGTTTCGTGTATTCCATTCCTTTGACCGGTGCATATCGTGACTCCGTATATACCGTCAGCCTGAAATATGGCGAGTATATCGACATGACTGCCTCCGACATCGCCAATTACAACCGCCTTTCGGGTGCAGTTCCTCCTGAGCAGGTATTTCCCCAGCAGCGGGTTACCGAATGCCGTAAGCAGGGCGTACTCCAGATAGATTTCTGTCCTGTCGTGTTCCGCAATAACCGCCATCAGCTGCTGGTCAGCTTCATGCTTCAGGTAGATGCCCGTCCTCAGAATCGCTCCGAGCGTTCCAGTCGAGGTTCTCTGTTGGCTAAGGGTAAAGTATCAGCCTTCACTTCTTCTGATGCTTTGCGCTCAGCTACCTCTCTTTATGCCTCCCATTCCGTCCTAGCCTCAGGCAGATGGGCGAAGATCAGAGTCAGCGAAACCGGTTTCCATCAGCTTACCGAACAGGTAGTGCGCCAGGCAGGCTTCTCCGATATCAGCAAGGTGAAGATTTACGGCTATGGCGGCAATCTGCAGAACGAAGCCCTTCTGGCGAGCGAACTGCAGACTACCGACGATTTGCAGGAAGTTCCCCAGTGCATCGTTGGCGGCAAGCATTATTTCTATGCCCAGGGTCCGGTATCCTGGAAGTCAGAAACTGCCCTCCAGCGCATCCGTAATCCTTATTCCGATTACGGCTACTATTTTATTACCCAGACCGATGAAGAGCCACTGGTGCAGGATTCAGCCACCTTTGTCTCTTCCCATTATCCGCAGCCTTACGATTACCATTCTCTCTATGAGTCAGATGGTTACAGCTATTACCAGGGCGGCAGAAACCTCTTCGATGCAGAAGAACTGAAGGTGGGCGATGAGAAGAAAGTGGTAATCACGAATACCACCGGTTCTGCGGCAGGCAAACTCTCCGTAGCCCTGACTACCACCACAGACAGCAAGGCACAGATTCTGAAGAACGGCAAGGCTTTGGGCGAAATCACCCTTTCGCTCAAGAATGACAATCCTAAGGAGGATATAGATTATCTCAAGGCTACAGAGCGCATTACCACTTATTCCATTTCTGATTTCCAGGATAAGGATACCATCTCCATCAAGGTCTTGGCGGGTGCTTCCATCCGCCTCGATTATATCTCCGTAACGTGGGCTGAGCCTAGAAGCTGTGCCTTTACCGCTGCGAACCTTGCCGCCGGTGGAAAGATTCCGGCTGCCCAGTATGTCTACGGCATCACCAACCAGGATCATCATGCCGATGGAGCTGCCGATATGGTCATCATCATACCCGCCTCACAGAAACTGCTGAAACAGGCTCAGCGACTGAAAGAATTTCATGAACAGCACGACGGGCTGCGTGTTACCATCGTGCCTGCCGATGAACTCTATAACGAATTTTCTAGCGGTACCCCCGATGCCAACGCCTACCGCCGCTACCTGCGCATGCTTTCTGATAGGGCACAGAGCGAGGCTGATATGCCGAAATATCTCCTGCTCTTCGGCGATTGCGTATGGGATAACCGCATGCTTACCTCCGGTTGCAAATACCTGAATCCCGACGATTACCTGCTGTGCTTCGAGAGTGAGAACTCCTTCAGTGCCGTATCCTGCTTCGTCAGCGACAGCTGGTTCGGTATGCTCGGCGAAGGAGCCGGACTGTATCCTAGCCGTGAACTGCAGGATGTAGCCGTAGGCCGCTTCCCGGTAACCTATGCAGAAGAAGCCAAGGTACTGGTAGACAAGACCATCAGTTATGCTCAGAATGCCAATGTAGGCGCCTGGCAGAACACCCTGATGTTTATGGGCGATGACGGAAACGGAAACCTCCACATGCAGGATGCCGATGAGGTGGCAAATGATGTGCTCACCACCTATCCCGCCTATCTTGTCAAGAAGGTGATGTGGGATGCCTATACCCGCGAAACCTCCTCTACGGGCAATACCTATCCCGAAGCAACGAGAATCATCAAGCAGCAGCAGGCTGCGGGAGCCCTCATTATGGATTATGCCGGACATGGCGATCCTACCCAGATATCGCACGAATCGGTTCTGAAACTCAACGATTTTGCCGATTTCCGCAATACCAACCTGCCGCTCTGGGTAACCGCCTCCTGCGATATCATGCCGTTCGACGGGCTCGATGCCAACATCGGAGAATATGCGCTGCTCAACGATAAAGGCGGCGCAGTAGCCTTCTATGGCACCACCCGTACCGTTTCCTCCCTGTATAACAAGTATATCAACCGCGCCTTCATCTACAGAGTGCTCAGTCTGGTAGACGGCAAGCCTGTCACGATGGGCGAAGCACACCGTCTGGCTCAGAACGATCTGGTGAGCGGCAACGGCCCGACTTCCGGCTCCGATGTCACGGTGAACCATCTCAATTATTCCCTCTTGGGCGACCCGGCTCTTGCGCTCAATCTGCCTATGCGTCAGATAGTAGTAGATTCCATCAACGGTATTCCTGTTGCCGGAGCCGCAACCCTGCCGATGCTCAAGGCAGGCTCTATCGCCCGCATGGCAGGTCATATCGAGGGAGCAGACGACTTCCGGGGCGTCATCACCGCTACCGTAAGAGATTCCAAGGAGACGGTTACCTGTCGACTGAACAATACCGACAAGGATGGCGCTGAGAAGGCTTTCGAATACAAAGACAGAACCAAGACCCTGTATCAGGGCACCGATAGCGTAAGAGGCGGCAAGTTTGCCTTCTCCTTTGCCGTTCCGTTGGATATCAATTATTCCAACCAGAGCGGTCTGGTCAACCTCTATGCGGTGAATACCGCCAAGACCCTCTCTGCCCACGGCTCCAGTGAGCAGTTTACGGTAGGCGAGAGCGAGGAGCAGAAGAACGATTCCATCGGTCCTTCCATCTACTGCTATCTCAATTCGCCTTCTTTCGTAGATGGCGGTAATGTCAATACCACCCCGTTCTTTGTGGCAAAGATAACCGATAAGGACGGAATCAATGCTGCCGGAAGCGGTATCGGCCACGACCTGCAGCTGGTGATAGATGGCGACATGTCGAAGACCTACGTGCTGAACAGCAATTTCACCTACGATTTCGGAACCTATACCAGCGGTTCCACCTATTACAGCATACCGCAACTGGAACCGGGCAAGCACGAACTCACCTTCCGTGCCTGGGATATCCAGAACAACAGTTCTACGGTGAAGCTCCGTTTCAATGTGGTGAAGGGTCTGAGTCCTGCGCTCTTCGATGTGGGCGTAACTGCCAATCCGGCCAAGACCTCCACCACCTTCATCATCAGTCACGATCGCACAGAGAGCGATATGGACGTGGTGGTAGAAGTGTTCGATTCATCGGGCAGACAGCACTGGCGCCATTCCGAAAGCGGTGTACCTACCTCGGGCAGCTATACCGTAAGCTGGGATCTCACCTCCGATAGCGGTACCCCTCTGGGCACCGGCGTATATCTCTATCGCGTCAAGGTGGCGAGCGATGGCAGCAGCTACACCTCTAAAGTCAAGAAACTCATCATTATCAAATAAAAAATATATTTACAATGGCAATGAAAAGAATCTATAAGATATTCATCTTGGGATGTCTCGCTCTGATGGCATCAGAAGTGAAGGCGCAGGATAAGAAAGACCTCTTCAATCCTGTGAACTATGCAGTCATTTCGCAAACCATAGCTCCTGATGCCCGTGGTGGCGGTTTGGGGGATGTCGGTGCGGCTACCGACCCTGATGTCAACTCCCAGTACTGGAATCCGGCAAAATATCCTTTCACCATTTCGCGTGCCGGTGTGTCACTCAGTTTCACCCCTTGGCTGCGCTCGCTGGTCAATGATATGAATCTTGCCTATCTCTCTGGCTATTACCGCATTGGCGATTACAGTGCTGTATCAGCATCGCTCCGCTATTTCAATATGGGTGAAGTGTTTACCAGTCAGGAGGGTGCCGAGAGTGGCAAGGGTATGACCATCAATCCTTACGAGATGTCGGTCGATGTGGCTTATTCTCTGATGCTCAGCGAGAAGTTCTCTCTTGCTGCCGCCATCCGCTGGATCTATTCCGATATGCGCTTCGATTATACCGAAGATAATTCGCCAGCCTCCGCTTTCGCAGCCGATATTGCTGCCTATTACCAGAACTATGTGGTCATCGGCCAGCGCGAATGTCAGTTGGGTTTGGGTTTGAATATTTCTAACATAGGTAGTAAGATTACCTTCAGTGGCAAGGAGTATGGCGAGTTCCTGCCAGCCAACATGCGTCTGGGTGCTTCGCTGATGATTCCTATCGACGAATACAACCGCGTTACCCTGGCAGCCGATGTCAACAAGTATCTGGTACCTACCGTTCCGAAGCAGGAAGAGGGTGAGGACAATTCAGAATATGAAGACCGTGTGCATCGTGAGTATGATGATATTTCGGGCATCAGCGGTATCTTCAAGAGTTTCAGCGATGCCCCTGGCGGTTTCAAGGAAGAGCTGGAGGAAATCAACTATGGTCTGGGTGCCGAGTATGTATACAATGATAAGTTTGCGCTGCGTGCCGGTTATCATCACGAGAGTCAGAGTAAGGGTAACCGCAAGTACTTCACCGTGGGTGCCGGTTTCAAAATGAATGTTTTCTCGCTCGATGCTGCCTATGTGGTGGCTACCGCCAAGAGCAACCCGCTCGACCAGACTCTCCGCTTCACCCTGTCGTTTGATATGGATGGACTGAAGGACCTGTTTAAGAGGTAATGTTGAGTGTTGAATGTTGAATGTTGAATGAATAGTGTTGAATGTTGAATGTTGAATGTTGAATTAGGCTAGCGCCCTTGAGTCCGTTAGGCAAAAATTCAACATTCAACATTCAACATTCAACATTCAATTAATTTAAAGCGATGAATATACGTGTAGGATTTGGATATGATGTCCACAAGCTGGTGGCTGACCGCGACTTGTGGCTGGGAGGAATCAAGATAGATTATGAACTGGGATTGCTGGGCCACAGCGATGCCGATGTGCTGATACATGCCATTTGCGATGCCCTGCTGGGCGCTGCCAATATGCGTGATATCGGATATCATTTCCCGGATACGGCAGCAGAGACTCTGAATGTGGATTCTAAGATTCTGCTCCGCAAAACGATGGAACTGATAGCTACCAAGGGTTATACACTGGGCAATATCGATGCCACAGTCTGTGCCGAACGCCCTAAACTCAACCCGCATGTGCCAGCCATGAAAGCCTGTCTGGCAGAGGTGATGGGGGTAGATGAAGACCAGATATCCATCAAGGCAACAACCACCGAGAAACTCGGATTCACGGGCAGAATGGAGGGCATCTCCGCCTATGCCACCGTTCTTATCCAGAAAGGATAGAACGCAATCAGCAAGGCGCCCTGTAAAGAGCAAAAGCCTTATAAACTGCAAAGTGTCAGGAAGTTGTTAATTTCCGTTTTTTTTGTTCATTTTTGCTTGATATATATCAAAAAAATGCAAAAACGTCACACTTTCTTGGCTAAATATTTGGTGGATAGCCGAAATAGTAGTAATTTTGCAGCGTCAAAAGGTTAATAGATTGTTTAGGTTAGTAGTAATAGATTTAGGTTTTTAGTTATTAGGTTTTAAGGTAGATTGTTTAACCGATAATTGAGAAAGTCGTGAGACTATTTTGATTAGATTTTTTAAGTTAAACATATTACATGCCACAGCTCGTTGAGAGTTGTGGTATGTTTTTTTTATGCCCCTTTCTCCCCCTTCCGTTTCCTCTTTTCCGATTTCTTCGAAAAAAACATGCCTTTTTATTTTGTTTTGTCTCCGATTTGTACTATCTTTGCAGTATCAATCAATATACGCAGCTTTTGCAGTATCAAAAATATACGCAGATGAGAGTACTCATAGTAAATACAAGTGAAAAGACAGGCGGAGCGGCAGTAGCAGCCAACCGCCTGATGGATGCCCTTAACAACAATGGCGTTAAGGCAAAGATGTTGGTACGCGACAAGGAGACAGAAGACATCACCGTGGTCAGTCTGCCCCGTTCGCTCAGGTTGCAGTGGAACTTCCTGTGGGAGCGCTGGTGCGTGTTCTGGCATCTCCATTTCTCCCGTCAGCACCTCTGGGAGGTAGACATGGCAACATCGGGTACCGATATCACCAGGCTCCGCGAGTTTCAGGAGGCAGATGTCATCCATCTCTCCTGGATCAACCAGGGCATGCTCTCACTCAAGAACATCCGCAAGATTATCCGCAGCGGCAAACCGGTGGTATGGACCATGCACGATCTCTGGCCAGCTACCGGTATCTGCCATTATGCCCGTGGCTGCAACCGCTATGCCTCCGCCTGCGGCAACTGTCCGCTTCTCCCCAATAAAGGCAGCAAGAACGACCTCTCAGCAAAGATATTCCGCCGCAAGAAGGAACTCTACCATCGCGGCGCCATCTCCTTCGTCACCTGTAGCCGTTGGCTCGAACGGCAGGCTAAGGGCAGCGGTCTCTTCGTAGGGCAGCGCATCACCAACATCCCGAATCCGATAGATACCCACGTGTTCTGTCCTCAGGATCAGGCAGAGGCGCGTCTGCGTGCCGGTCTGCCAGCCGACAAGCATATTATCCTCTTCGTATCCCAGCGCGTAACCGACGAGCGCAAGGGCATGCGCTATTTCATCGAAGCCATCGACCGGCTGGTAGCGCGCTATCCTGAGATGAAGGAGAATACCGCCATCGCCATCCTGGGCGGCCATTCCGAGGAAGTAAACCTCACCCTGCCGTCCTATTCGCTCGGCTATGTCAGCGATGAGAAGCAGATAGTGGCAATCTACAATTCGGCAGATGCCTTTGTGCTGCCATCGCTCGAAGATAACCTCCCTAACACCATCATGGAGTCGATGGCGTGCGGCGTGCCGAGCATCGGTTTCAGGGTAGGAGGTATACCGGAGATGATAGACCATCAGCAGAACGGCTATGTAGCCAACTATCGTGATACCGAAGATCTGGCGAGTGGCATCCACTGGGTGCTCGAAGAGGCCGATAGAGCGGCACTGAAGCGGGCATGTCTGCAGAAGGTAGCACAGAACTATTCACAGCATGCTGTGGCATTGAAATATATTGAAGTTTATAACGAGGCGATGGCCTACAAAAACTATAAGTTATGATTAAGTTCACCGTCGTAACCTGTACGTACAATGCCGAGAAGGAGTTGCAGCGTACCCTCGACAGCGTGCAGCGCCAGACCTATTGCAATATCGAGCATATCATCATGGATGGCGGTTCCCGCGACCGCACCCTCCAGCTGGTCAAGGCATACCAGCACCGCAATGCAGTAGGCGAGAGCTCGCACGAAATCGTGGTCATATCAGAGCCCGACAAGGGACTTTATGATGCCATGAACAAGAGCATCGACCGTGCTACGGGCGATTACCTGGTGTTTATGAATGCCGGCGATACCTTTCCTACCGACGATACGCTGGAGTACGTAGAAGGCTGCGTAGGCGAAGGAGAAGTATTGCCCGGCGTGCTTTACGGCGATACTGATATCGTAAACGAGATGGGTTACTTTCTGCGTCACCGCCGCCTGGCTCCACCTAAGAAACTCACATGGCGTTCATTCATCTGGGGCATGCTGGTATGTCACCAGTCATTCTATGCCCGCACAGACATAGCCCGTGAGATTCATTACGATCTGCACTACCGTTATTCGGCAGATGTAGACTGGTGCATCCGCATCATGCGAGAGTCAGCTCGCCGCAAGTTACCGTTGCGCAATGTCCATGCCGTCCTCACCTATTTTCTGGATGGTGGCATGACCACGCAGAACCATCAAGCCTCCCTGAAGGAGCGTTTCCAGGTGATGCGCACCCATTACGGCCTTCTTCCCACCCTGGCAGTTCATGCCTGGTTTGTGATAAGAGGGGTTGTAAAGAGATAGATAGAAGAAAAATCCGTTTGGCGTTCTGGCTTTTTTCTAACGCCTATAGAGAATGTGATATTTTTCTTACGTCTTACTTACTTCCAAAGCGTGAAAAATAAAGACAAAAATAAAGGGCGTATCCTTTATGGGTGCGCCCTAATTTGTTAAACAAACTCAGTGTTTTATATTGTAGAAAAGTCCTCTTTATTAACTGTTCTTTTGCACGCAAGCGCATGCAGCAGAATACTGATATGGTTCAGTCAGCTACCTTAGATGGTTCTGTCAGCGAGTCACGACGTCTCGATAAATCGACGGATACGACTCCGTTAGCCTACGTTGTTGAATCCCTAACCCGATGCTGTCGAATCCTTAACCTTGTCCAGCCGTCTGCGTAACCCAGTTCAGCCATATCTGTAACCTGACACAGCCACATCAGTTGGTAAACGAAAGCACATCATTTTTTCACCTCATTTGAGCGATCAATGACTACCAGAGAGAATTATCCTTTTTTGATGACTACCAGAGCCAATAATAGGTACCATCAGAGCCAATAATGTGCCTTCTAATATGCCCGAATGACTACCAGGGCGAATCTTAAAAATACAAAATACTGAATATCAAGCAGTTAGGTGCCGATTTTTCTTCCCTACATTATACCAAGTATATTATATATATACATTTACATCTTTTACATTATACGTAATACGGGAGGAAAAAGATTTTTTTATCAACATTTCAGTTCATTTTGCATGAAAAAATGTCTAAAACTCTTGTGCGAATGGAAATAAAGTCGTAACTTTGCGCTATAGAATTTTAAAACAGATGGTTATGAAGTACTTAGATCCTAAGGCAGACCTCACGTTCAAGAAGATATTCGGTAATCATCCAGCAAGACTGATCAGCCTTCTGAATGCCCTCCTGCCACTCAGCGAAGAGGAGCAGATACACGAGATTGAGTATCTGCCTACAGAACTTGTGCCCGAAAATAATAGCTACAGATATGCTATTGCAAACATACTCTGTACAGATACCAAAGGCAACAAATT
Organism: Segatella sp.; assembly: GCF_977051555.1. Taxonomy (NCBI): domain Bacteria; kingdom Pseudomonadati; phylum Bacteroidota; class Bacteroidia; order Bacteroidales; family Prevotellaceae; genus Segatella; species Segatella sp. The sequence continues at coordinate 113,869 of NZ_CDRSSE010000003.1, read as the reverse complement.
ATGTGTTGTAATACGAATGGAATGGTCTAAATTTTTCGAACAACGAGTACAATTCCTTGCATCAGAACTCTATGTGGATCCGGCAATAAAGCAAGTGAAGTACTTTGCCCAATATCCTACATATTCACTCAATCTGATAAGTGAAACCTTTAAATATAACACTCCAGATTTCATCCACAACTATCGCATTGTGTACGGCAAAGATACCCATCAAGTGATTAATGGTCTACACTTCACTTTTATCGAACTTCCAAAATTCAATCCTCAACCCATCGCCAACAATCGTATGATGGTACTGTGGCTTAGATTCCTCACGGAAATCGATGAAGACACCAAGGAGATTCCTTCCGACCTGCTCAATGATCCGGAGATTGGAAAAGCCGTAGAGGAGCTGGAGATATCCGGCTTTACAGATGCCGAACTCCGTGCCTACGACAAATTCTGGGATTCCGTAAGTGTTGAAAGAACCCTCCTAGATGACAGATACCAGAAAGGTATAGAGAAAGGCAGAGCTGAAGGCATAGAAGAAGGAATGGAAAAAGGCATGGAAAAAGGCATGAACCAGCGTAGTCTTGAGATTGCCAGGAATATGCTGGAAAAGGGAATGGATGCATCGACAGTCTTGGAAATAACAGGACTGTCGATGGATGAGATACAACAGCTGATAGGCTAGAGGAGAGACTGCAGGTCGGTGATGACGGACTGGGTGTAGGCTCTTATCTGAGATGCTGACAGATCGCTGATATGCTCGGGAGCGAGGGCGGCGATGTGCTGGCGGGACTCCATCTCTATCATCGTGGCGATTGGGAGGAGCTTGTGGGCTGTCTTGCCGATGGCTTCTATTGATAACTCGCCTTCTGTTGCCTGCTGGAGGTTCTGGAGATGGGATGACAACTCCTGTTTTACGGTGCTGAGTATCTCGGCTTCTGCCTCCGGATCGCCTTCTGCAAAGGTCAGAAGGGGTGCAAAGCGGGAATTCTTCTCTGTTTTCTCTGTCATATCCTCTGTTTCTGATGCTGTATCCTCCAACCCGAGGATTTCCTTCAGTTTCTCTGTACTGAACGGCTTGAAGAGGCAATCGTCGAAACCGGCTTCTTTCAGCTCTCTGATGATGCTGGCATCGTGGGCGGTCATCGCTACTACCTTCATGTGGCTGTGGTTGATGTGCTGAATCATCCTGATGCCGTTCATCTCGGGCATTTCGATGTCCATCATCATCAGCGATGGATGCTCGTTGTGGAGCACGGTGAGGGCTTCGGCTACATGCAGACAGGCGAAGACTTGCCAACTGTCGCCTACCAGTTTCTTCAGCATCTCCTGAAGCAGACGGAGCTGCAACGGGTCGTCATCGAGCAACAGTATCTTGTGGTTTTCGAAATGGGGCTTGGCTGGGGCGAGCGGCTTCTGCTCTTCTGCCTCTTCTGCTGCAGGAGCGGTGCCTAAGGCTAGCGGAATGGTGACGGTGAAGGTGCTGCCCTTGCCCTTGACAGATTCCAGACGCAGGGTGCCCTGGAGCAGATTGACCAGTTCCTGCGTGATGTTCAGTCCGAGACCGGTGCCCTCGATGCCCTGGGCACTCTTCAGACGGGTGAATGCCTGGAACACCTTCTGGCGCTCTTCGGTGGTCATGCCCTTGCCGGTATCACTGACCGAGAAGGTGAGGAGGTGCTGGGGACTGATGGATGCCTGGATGGTGACGCTGCCCCGGTCGGTATACTTGATGGCATTGCTCACCAGGTTGTTGAGTATCTGACGGATACGGAAGGCATCGGCACGGTAGTAGGTCTGCGGACAGCTGATGCCATCGAGCTCCAGATGCAGTTCCAGTCCCTTCTCCTGGCTCAGGATCTGCATCTCTCCGGCACACTGGCGGAACATGTCGGCAGGCGAGAAATCTACAGGGTTCAGCTTCATCAGTCCGTTTTCCAACTGGTGATAATCGAGCAGGGCGGCAACGAGCCGGGAGAGATGGGTGGCAGAACCCTTGATGCTGTTGAGGCAGGAGATGCCCTGCGGGTTGTCGATATAATCCTTCATCAGGTCGATGAAGCCCGAGATGCTGGCAGCCGGAGCCTTGATGTCGTGGGTGATGGTGAGGAGCAGTCGTTCGCGCTGGTTCATGATGCGCCTGATTTCCTCGTTAGCTTCTTCGAGATTCTCGCGGTAGATGCGTTCCTTCTGCGTATCGCGGTAGATGTAATAGACGAGGATGACGGCGGCTGTGATGGCTACGATGGCAAGCAGACCTATCTGCCAGAGCAGATTCTGGCGCGCCTGCATCGCCTGGTTGATAGCCTGCTGCATCGCCTGACGTTCGCGCTGGTGGATATCGTTGAGCTGCTGGGAGGAGCGCAGGGCGAGGCGGGCATTGGTTATCTGCAGGTCTCTCACCTCGCGGTTGATGGCATCGTGGTTATCGTGCGTAGACTGCTTCTCCTTGCGGTCAATCTGTTCCAGGATATCGGCTACGTTTCCGGCTAAGTTGACCGGGGTAGAGAGAGTATCGGTGACAGCCTGGTTGCTGTCGCGTCTGATGCTGAGCGTTTCGGCATGTTCCTTCTTGAAGGCATCGGCAAGGCGGCGGAAGAAGCCCTTGCGGGTTTTCATCACCTCTACGGTGGTGTTCTTTGCCACATGAGTCTTGGGTGCCTTGGAATGCACGACAACGGAATCTTCGCCACTGTTGAGGCTGTTCATCTTCTCGTGCAGATAGTTGTGGGCTGACTTGCCCTGCATGGCGCGGGTAAGCTGCTGCAGATTGGTCTGTTCCTCCTTGAGCAGGTTGGACATGGTGCTGTCGGCTGCCTGTCGCTTTTCGATATAGTCGCGGGTTGCCTGGTTGATAGCGAGCACGGTTGTGGTGTTGCGGTATACCAGCCCTATCGCCAGAATCAGTACGATGGCGACGATGATGTAACCCAGGGCTACCTTGAAAGGAACGTTTGTTTGCTGCATCTTCTTATCTTTTAATGTTTTGAGTCTTTTTGCTATTTGCGTGCAAAGTTAATCAAAAATGCGATATAAACCAACGAAAACAGGAGATAAATGCCAAAATCTGGTCATCTATCTCCTGTTTCATTGAAAGCGACGCGTAATTACTATTTTCTGAAGGTGAATTTACTCTGCTACGGTTGAATCCACTGGTGTTGCAGCTGTAGTGTCTGTAGGAGTCTCTGCTGGAGTCTCAGCTGGTGTTGCTGTTGTGTCGGCTGGAGCTACTGTGTCTACTGGTTCTGAACCTGCAACGTTTACCATTCTGTTACCTGCAAATACATTGCTAACTGATACCATTGCTACTGCTGCGATAACTGCAAATACTAACTTTTTCATAATTCTTTTGTTTTTTAATTGTGAATATTATTGTTTATTAATTCTCTTGCTGAAACTCATTTGTGAGTTCGCTAAATAATATCACAATAGGCGTGCCAAAAAATGATGAATTTGGCTAAGTATCTGATAATCAGAAGAGATGATGTTTTATGCCAGAAACGGGGTGTGGGGAAAGTGGGGAAAAGGTGTAGAAAAATTCCCCAATATAGTGTGGAATATATTGGGGAATCGGGGTGTGGCATGTTCTACTCCATGCCGTATTTCTTCATCTTGTTGTAGAGAGTCTTGCGGTCGATGGCAAGCAGTTGGGCAGCCTTGCTCTTGTTGCCGTGGGTGGCTCTCAGGGCAGCGGCGATGCTTTCCTGTTCCGACTGTTCGCTGTGCAGCTGCATATTGATAGGTCGGGCTGTGGAGGTCTGTGCCATCGTCTTCTCCAGTTCCTGGGCACCGATATACTTGCCACGGGTGAGCAGGGTGGCGCGCTTCATCACATTGTTCAGTTCGCGCAGGTTGCCCGGCCAGTCGTATGAGGCAATGATTTCGGAGGCTTTGGCATCCAGTCCGAGCACATTCTTACCCAGTTCCTGGTTGGCGTGCTTGATAAAGAGGTTGGCAAAGAGGAAGATGTCGGCACCTCTGTCCTTGAGGGCAGGCATGTAGATGGTAAACTCGTTGATGCGGTGATAGAGGTCCTCTCTGAACTTGCCTTCGGCTACCGCCTGCGCCAGATTCTCGTTGGTGGCACAGATGAGTCGGATATCCACATCTATCTCCTGCGTGCTGCCCAGCGGACGGATTTTCCTCTCCTGCAAGGCTCTGAGGAGCTGCACCTGTACTTCGTAGTTGAGGTTTCCCATCTCATCGAGGAAAACCGTTCCACCGTTAGCTATCTCGAAGGCACCCTTCTTATCCTGTTCGGCTCCGGTAAAGGCACCCTTCTTATATCCGAAGAATTCAGATGCCGCCACCTCCTTAGGAATGGCGCCGCAGTCGATGGCATAGAAAGGCTTGTCCTTGCGCAGACTCTGTTCGTGGATGCTGCGCGCCACATATTCCTTTCCGGTGCCGCTGGCTCCGAGAATGAGCACTGACATCGGGGTAGGGGCAACGAGCGAAACGAACTCGTAGAGCTGTTTAGAAGCCTCGCTTTCACCTTTTATATATCTAGGCACCTCCGTAGCGCCCTGCTGCTCTTCTTGGGGCGCATTCTGCCTGGCGGCAGATTCCGCACGCTGAGGGGCAGAAACCGCAGAAGCAGCTGACTGGATAGCCTCACGGATTTTCTCTAAGAGGATTTCGGGATGGAAGGGTTTAGCCACGTAATCGGTAGCACCCGATTTCATGGCACATACGGCATTCTGAACCTCTGCATAGCTAGTCATTACGATAAAAGGCAGGTGGGCATCGGTCTTTCTGATATGTTGGAGCAATACCAGTCCGTCATGGTCGGGCAGACGCAAGTCGGAAAGAACCAGATGGAATGCATCACCGGCTCCCATCGCTTTGATGGCAGCGCCTACAGATGTTACCCTTTCTACATCGAATCCTTTCTTTTTGAGCCAAGTCTGTATCATTGTTCCGAATGCCAAATCGTCTTCTACAATCAATATCCTCTTCATGATGTTCTGTTTTATCCTCTTCTATAATATCGTTATATATAACTTTGTGCAAAGGTACGGAAAAGTTGTATGGAAAGCTATTTAATTCACATTATTTAGCAATAAAACCGACTAAAATTCTACAAACCCTGTTCTATTATCTTATTTTTAGTGAAAAGAACAATTGTTTTCGGATAAAAGCATGCTAGTTGCTTTATTTTTTGTATCTTTGCATAAGAAAAGCTGCACTCGGCAATTTGAAAGCAAGCTTTCATTGCACTCGTTTGCATTTTCTTTGCAAGATAAATAAGATTTAGAGTCATGAATCCGATAGTACAAACCATCATATTGTCAGCTTCGGCGGTGCGCATGTTGCCGCATATCGCTCTGTATCTGCTCCATAAGAAGGAGATAGATGCCGACCTGCTGAAGGTGCAGGACAGGAAGCCTACGGTGCTCAACCTGATTAAGGCATGCACCCGCGAAAGGAGTTTCCGCAATCTGTTTTATTACCGCCTGGGCGAATACCGTTCGGTTTTCATCAGCTGGCTGTTGCCTCCCGAGCGTACGATGACCATCTGGTGCCCGCATATCGGGAAGGGTGCGCATCTGGAGCACAGCTATGCCACCTATCTCAACGCAGAAAGCATAGGTGATGACTTCTACTGTCTGCAGATGGTGACGCTGGGCAACGGCAAGGGCGGCAGACCTACCATCGGGAATGACGTGAAGATTTATACCGGAGCAACGGTCTTCGGCGGCATCCATATCGGCAACCACGTGACGATAGGAGCCGGTGCCGTGGTATTCCAGGATATTCCCGACGGGGCAACCGTGGTAGGGAATCCGGGGAGAATAGTAAAACAGGAAGATAAAAAAGATTAGAAGATATGGCAGAAACACTGAAGGAGAAAACAGCCAAGGGACTTTTCTGGGGGGCAATGAACAATGGAGCGATGCAGGTTATCGGACTGGTATTCGGCATCATCCTGGGACGATTGCTGTCGAAGGAAGACTACGGAATGATGGCGATGATCAATGTGTTCCCGCTGATAGCAATTGCACTCCAGAACAGCGGATTCGCTTCTGCCATCGGTAACCTGAAGCATCCTACCTCCAATGATTACAACTCCGTGTTCTGGTTTAACATCATCGTGGGCGGTTCTCTTTATGTCATCCTTTTCCTCTGTGCCCCTTTCATTGCAGATTTCTATCATGACGACCGGCTTATCGCATTGTGCAGGCTGGCTTTCGTCACGATTCTCTTTTCCAGTCTGGGTACGGCTCAGGCTGCTTTCCTCTTCAAGAACATGATGGTGAAGCAGCAGGCGAAGGCGAGTATCACGGCGGTGCTGCTGTCGAGTAGCGTGGGTGTGCTGATGGCATGGAATGGCTTTGCCTACTGGTCACTGGCAACCCAGGGAGTGGTCTATGTGGGACTGAATACCCTGCTGGTATGGCATTATTCCACCTGGCGACCTTCGCTTAAAATAGATTTCACGCCCGTGAAGACGATGTTTCCGTTCAGCTTCAAGATAGCTGCTACAACCATCGCCACCAAAATCAACGACAACGTGATGAATATTCTTTTGGGACGTTTCTACAACAATGCCATTACGGGTAGCTACAACCAGGCTTACCAGTGGAACTCGAAGTGTTATCTGCTGCTGCAGGGCATGCTGAATCCGGTTATCCAGCCAACGCTGGTGAATCTCTCTGACGACAAGGAGCGCCAACTGATGGCTTTCAGAAAGATGGTGAGGTTTATCTGCTTCCTTTCCTTCCCCCTGCTGTTCGGACTGGGACTCGTTTCCAATGAGTTCATCATCATCACGCTGACCGAGAAATGGCAGTCGAGCGCAGAACTGCTGCGCATGCTGTGCGTGGGCGGTTCGGTGATGCCGCTATATACGCTGTTTTCCAACGTGGTAATCAGCAAGGGAAAATCTGGTGCCTATTTCTGGTGTACGGTATCGCTGAGTGTTACCCAGATCGTGCTGATGCTGTTTCTCTGGCCTTACGGCATCCGTCTGATGGTATCGGTCTACGTGGTATTGACCATCATCTGGATGTTTGTATGGTATGCGCTGGCTTACCGCTATATCAGTTACCGTCCGCTCGACTTTCTGAAAGATACCTGTCCGTTCCTGCTGGCGGCTCTGGGCGTGATGAGCCTCACCTATCTGGCAACGGCGGGCATTACCAATCTGGCATGTCTGCTCCTGGCAAGGGTCGTGATGGCTGCCGTATTATATTTCGTGGTCATGAAGATAGCCCGGGTTGCGATATTGGACGAGTGTATCCGTTTTGTATTAAAGAAAAAATAGAAGAATATGATGGAAAATCAGACAAGACAATATAGTAATGAGGAGCTGAGAGCCCGGTTCAATCCCGAAGGTTCCCAGCTGTGGAAGCATCAGCAGCGGATGGTAGAGCTGCTGCTGGCTTTTGATGCCATCTGCAAGCGCCATCACATCCGCTACTGGCTGATAGGCGGCACACTGATAGGTGCAGCCCGCCATCAGGGGTTCATTCCCTGGGATGATGACATGGATGTGCAGATGCTGCGGGAGGATTATCTGAAGATGATAGAGATTCTGCCCCGGGAACTGGACGAGACGATGGCGCTGCAATGCAGACAGACGGATGAAAACTATTTCTTCCAGTATGCCAAGTTGAGAGACCGCCGTTCGGTGCTGGATGAGAACAACGGTTATGACCGGATTTTCAAGGAGCGGGGCATCTACATAGACATCTTTCCTATCGACAAGCATCCCAAATGGCTGCAGCGGCTGTCGATGCAGACCATCGGACACACTTATAAGATATTGAAGCGGAAGAACCTGAAGGATGAGGTGATTATCGGCAAGGTGATGCGCTGGGTGCATCTGAATGAACGGGTGATTTATCCGGTGATGAGGGGAATTGCCCATCTGACCGGTGGTGCCTATCTGGATGCTTTCGGCGTGCCTTTTGTCGTAGAGCGCCATCTGGAAGACATCTTCCCGCTGACTACCCTGGAGTTTGAGGGGCATCAGATGCCTGTACCGGGCAACTACGACAAGGTGCTGACCGACCAGTATGGCGACTATATGCAGTTGCCGGATCTGGACAAGGTGAATCTGCACGTCGGCAAGTTAGAGTTTAAATCATGAACCCGTTATAAATGGAAAATTCCAGCAACTAAAGCGATTGCTTGAGTTGCTGGAATTTTTGTTGGCAGTGCTGCTTATAGCTGTAGCCGAACCATTTGCGCTGGTATTTTCTATAGGTATAGATGGCGCAGAATCTGAGGGAATCGAAGAGGGAATGTCTGCCCACCTCATAGATGGTAGGCGGAATCCTGACAAAATACAGGTCGGCCACCGTATCGAAAGCCGAGAAAGCCTTTACCCCCGGCAGACTCAGCAGCCATTCCTCAGCCATGAACCGGTTGTGCAGCTTGGTATCTTCGTCTAGGGCAGGGAGCGTTCTGAAATAAGAAGCCTTCGCCCACCAGAAGTTGCCGGCATACATCTTGTTCTTGAAAGGCGGGAAGAGATAGCTTCCGTAGGTATCATATCCCGCTTCCAGGGTGTTGACAGCCACTTTCCACTGGTTCATCAGGAAATATTCCATCATTCTTCTCCATGCCACGATCTTATCCACGAACCCCCTGAATTCCCTGTCTTCCTGATGCAGGGTAGTCTGATAGGTGATTCCCTTGGTATGGAAATAGTAGAAGAGGAAGTCTTCGTGCTGCGATTTCTCATACATATAATCGAGTGCCGGAAATTCGAATCGCTGTGGATTGGTGGTCTTGGAAACAAATTCTATCTTATCTGCCGAGTATTGTCGCAGGATATCTTCCAGTTCCATGATATCTTCGTTGTTTCTGGCGATGCAGCTGATATAGAGCCGGTTGCTAGCCCCGAGCAGTCCGCTGTCGGCGAGATGCTGCATCTGTTCCCTTACCATCTCTTTCCAGTTGGCGTCGCAGAAGATATGGTAGATGCCGTAGATGGGAGTAGAACAGGCTGGAGTATGGTTCCAGGACGACAGGTCCTTGCGTTCGTATATTCCCAATGTACTCTTGTATATTCTCTTTAGAATGGATGTCATGATGCTGATGGATGCTTTAATGAGATGCTGATGATGCTTTCAAGGAATTGATGAGACGCTGGAACATGGTTTTCATGTCGTATCTTGGCGTCCAGCCGAGCTGATGCACCTTGCTGCAGGACAGACGGAGCCGGGTCATCGGAGAATAGCCCATGCCTTCCTTCAGTTGGATAACCGGCTGGATATCCGGATTGAAAGTGTTGCAGAGGAACTTCGCCATATCGATGATGGAAATATAGGTTGACTCGTTGGCAACATTGTATGCCTCGCCGTCTTCACCCTTCAGCAGGATGAAAAGGATTGCCTCGATGGCATCAACCGTGTAGCAATAGCAGCGGCTCAGTTCACCGGTGGTATGGAGAACGATGTCTTCTCCGGCAATGATGTTGCGGGCAAACTGTGCGAAAACGCGGTTGTCATCTGCCGTAACTCCTGCTCCGAAGGTCTGGGCGAGGCGGGCTGTCTTGACATGCACCCCATATTCCTTGGCATAGGCATGGCAGAGACATTCGGCTGCTCTCTTGGCTACGGGATAGCTGCTGCGGGTATCTGAAAGATGGATGTAGCCCTGCTCTTCCTCGCTGAGCGGATGGGAATCATCATAGATGCTTCCATATACCTCCAGAGATGAAACATTGACGATAGAGGCGGTGTGCTGGCGGAGGGCGAAACGCAGGAGCTGCGCTGTGCCGTCGAAATCGGTCATCATGGTTTCTACCGGCTTGCTGACGAAGTATTGGGATGCCGTAGGACTGGCAAAATGCACCAGATAATCGATATGAACCTCCTGTGGCATTTCCTCTGTCTTGCTGAAATCATGCTTCAGAATCACGATGTTCTTGCCCAAAACCTCTGCAGAATGGGCATCTTCCTGAGGATGACCTAGTACCTGCTGCGCCTTTTCTTCGTTTCTTACGAAGCAGACGATGGTCAGGTTCAGTCCGTGCTGTCTGTCGAGTTCTTCCAGGCAATGAACCATGCAGGAGCCCAGCAAGCCCGTAGCTCCCGTAATGCCGATGGTCTTGTTTCTCAGTTGTCCGTAAAGCGGAAAGCTTTTGGCAAAGTCTTTCCAGTCTTCCTGTTCTATTTCGTTATGTTTCATTTCTTCTCTATCTTTATCAGAAACCGAAAATCTGCTGGTTCTCATGTACCATTACCATGGCACGGAACACAAAGAAATCGGTTGGCGTTGTAATCTTGATGTTCTCCATCGGACCGATGATGGTACCGAGTTTATAGCCGTAGTGGCTCATCATCGTGCAGGAATCGATGAAGTTGTGTCTGCCTTCTTCTATCGCCTTGCGGTGTGAAGAAAGGATATCTTTCAGTCGGAAACTCTGTGGTGCTCTGGCAATCAGAGAATTGTCTCGTTCCGGAATTTCCAGCGAGTTGTCTTCCTGCTTTACGATGAAAGTCTCTGTGGCTGGTATGCAGGTGATGCAGGAGCCGCATTCTTCCACCTTTCGGATATTGTCTGTAATGGTTTCCTCGGTGATGAGTGGGCGTACGCCGTCATGAATGAGCACGTTGGCATCTCTGCCGCCGGCAAATTCCTCGGTAGCACAGAGTCCGTGATAGATGGAATCCTGTCCGCTGTTGCCGCCAGGAACAATCTTCACCACCTTGCTGATTTCGAACTTGCGTATCATCTTCTCCAGGAAAGGAATCCATGATTCGATGCAGGCTACGACGATGCCATCTATCTCCGGATGATTGTCGAACAATTCCAGAGTATAGATGATGATAGGTTTGCCGTTCAGTTCCAGAAACTGCTTAGGTCTTGACTTGGTGTGCATTCTGAGGCCGGAGCCTCCTGCAAAGATGACTGCTATGTTCATAAGATTCCTTTTTTAGAGAGTTATTATAAAGAATGGGGCTTTGGGAGCCGCTTATTTCATGATCTGGGTTGCCTGGTCTGACATGTAGGTGAACAGCCAGTAGCCATTCCATGCCCAGAGATACAGGGTGAGTAACCAGCAGGAATATCTCAGGATGACCTGTCTGCCCGGTGTGAGCGACTTCATCAGATAGGCGATGGCAATAGGAATGATGAATATCCAGTGGCAAGCCATGATATACATCTCGTTCAGACCGAATCCCATCACGAAGTGGATGACGATGTCTAATCCCAGCCAGCTCAGTACCATGAGGAAGAACTTATGGCGGATGCCAACCACGATGCCGATGATGAACAGCAGCGAGATGATGGCTTCGATGACATAATTGAATGCATAGTTATACTTCACGATGGTAGGGCGGTTTACGCACATATCGTCGAGGAGATAAGAATCGTGGAGCTGGATGGATTCTCCCATCATGTTGTGAATCAGGGCATCGGTTCTGGAAGTTGACGTATCGGTCCATTTCCAGAATCCCTCCTGCTTCATCGGTTCTCCAGTATGTGCCATAACCCAGGCATGATGGATGGAATCCTTACGCTGCTGTTCCGGGTCCTTGGCATGTGCCTTTACCTCAATCTGCTTGTCTACATGGAATTGGGGTTCCCTTACTTCTGTATAGATAAGATAGGCAGTAGTTAACAGCAGGATGGCTGGCAGAATCATTGCCACGAGATTCTTAGGGGCAAAGACCTTCCTGCCGTTGGTAAACCAGGCTGCCAGATAGGTCTTGGCTATGTTGCTGAGGGTGACTCCTCCGGTCAGGAAACTGAGGATGCCGATTGTCCAGGCAGACAGTTGGCGTCTCTCCTTCATCGCCATGCCCGCCAGATACAGCGTCATGGTCAGCATGAGGAGCGACCAGCAGAAGTGGTCGGGTACCAGCATGGAAACCATCACCATACCGAAGGAATAGAGCATGGTGGAGAAAAGGATGCAGTCTTTCTTCTTCAGTTCGATGATTTCCCGGAAGATGCGGTATACGAAGATGAAGGAATAGAAGGCGCTTGCAATGAGCAGGATAGCCATGAATACCATTGCATAGTTTGTATCGCCCGAAGATATCAGTTCCTTGTTGATGAGATAGAAAGGATAGAGGATGACAGCAAAGAGCGGATGGCGCGGAATCTCGAAATAGAGTTTGCCATTCGACATAAAGATATACGACCATGCATCAAAGCCGGATACATGGAAGGTTTTGGCGAACAACTGCCAGAAACTGACATGGTGCGCTCTGAGGAAAAGGTTGCCGTATTTGTAGAAAAACAACCCGTTGAGCAGCACGAATACCAGTAGAGCCACGAGGCCCGGTATCCTTTCTTCTTTCTTTATTTTAAAAATATTCTTCATTGTCTTATTCTTATTTTGGGTGCAAAGTTAGTGTAAAAAATTGATTGTGAGAAGAAAAATGAGGAAATATTTCGTTTTGTCTGGTTTTTGTGGCGGTTTTATTTGGCGTTGTCTTCTTTTTAAGTTATCTTTGTGGCAAAAAAGGAAATGACAGTTTCCGATGATTGTGTATCGTTAACGAATATCATAAATATGAAACAGCCTGCTAAGATTGATGTCGCCGTATTGATGCTCTTCTTCAATCGTCCCGACAATTTTCAGAAAGTGTTCGACGAGGTGAAGAAGGCTCGTCCTGCCAAGTTGTTCCTTTATCAGGATGGAGCAAGGGGCGAACGTGACGTGCCGGGTATCGAGGCTTGCCGGCAGATTGCATCAGATGAGAATATTGATTGGGAGTGTGAGGTTTACCGCTCTTATCAGACAAAAAACCAGGGATGCGACCCATCGGAGTATCTCTCCCAGAAATGGGCTTTCTCGATGGTGGACAAGTGCATCGTATTGGAAGATGACGATGTGCCGAGCCAGTCGTTCTTCCCTTTCTGTAAGGAGATGCTCGACCGCTATGAGCACGATGAACGCATCGCCATGATTGCCGGATTCAATGAGGATGAGATAACGCCCGACTGCGAGGACAGCTATTTCTTTACCTCTATCTTCGCTATTTGGGGATGGGCTTCCTGGCGGCGCGTGGTGGATAAATGGGAGGGTGATTATGCCTTCCTGCGCGACAAGCAGGCTATGCAGCGTCTGCAGTCGCTGGTGAAGCAACGTGGATACCGCAAGGATTTCATTCCGATGTGCTGGGATCATGCCCATAGCGGCAAGGAGTTTTATGAGAGTATCTTCTGGGCTTCGATGCTGCTGAATTCCAGTCTGGCTATCATGCCATCCAGAAATCTCATCAATAATCTGGGTCTCTCTGCAGATTCTACCCATTTTGCGGGCAGCATGAAGACCACCCCGAAGGCTTACCGCCGTATCTTCACCATGAAGCGCCATGAGCTGGAGTTCCCGCTGAAACATCCTAAATATGTGGTGGAAAACGTAGATTTCAAAGAAAGGTTGTACAAGACCAATGCCTGGGGACACCCGCTCATCAAGATGTCGCGCTCTCTGGAGGAACTGCTGTTGAACTTGCGCTATGGCAATTTCTCAGGTATCTTCAAGGCAATGGGACGCCGCTGGCGCAAAATGCTGGGAAGTGATAAGCACGTTTAATCGCAGACTTAAAATAAATAAGCACGCCTGCTCTCTGACTTGAATGAGAGTGGGCGTGCTTATTCTTTTATTTAGCAGAAATATCCGATAATCAGGATTCCGTTATATATCAGCAGGAACAGTCCTATGGTGAGCAACAGACTCTTCAGACAGAGGCTGTAGCGCTGCTGCCTGGTTTCTTTCAGAAGGAAACCGATGGCGATAGGAATGGCGTATATCCAATGACCTGCCATGATATATACCTCGTTGAGGCCGAATCCGAGTCCGATATGCAGCAGCATGTCGAGACCGAAATACGACATCACCAGCCAGAGATACCTGCTCTTTCTGCCAGCCCAGATGCCGGCAAGGAACAGGATGATGATGAGTGCCTCTACGATATAGTTGAAGGCATAGCGGTAGTTGACGAACATCGGGCGGTGGCGCAATTCATCCTGCAGCACGTAATCCTGATGCAGCTGGATAGATTCGCCCATCAGGTTCTCTACGATAGACAGGGTTCGGGAACTGGTGGCATCGGTCCAGTTCATGAATTCACCTTTCATGATAGGTGCACCTTGCTTAGGTCCTATTTTCTTTCTGGCTTCATTGCGTGCCAGTTGCTTTGCCTTCTGTATGCTGTCGTTTTTGTTTTTCTGTGCTATTTCTTCAGGCGTAATGATCTTCAGACCTCTTTGGATGGAATCTTTTGTCAGCGAATCCTTTATCTGTTTGAGCTGTGCCATACGCTCCTGTCGGGCTTCCTTTTCGGCAGTCTTCTTGGCTTTCATCTCCTTCCGTGCCATCTCGACAGGCCATACGAAGGTGCGGTATTCCCATCGGCAGAATCCCCATAGCAGGGCAGCTGGCAGGATGACCGCCAGAAGGAGATATTTAGGGCGGAAGAAACGCTTTCTGTTGACAAAGAGGGCTGAAAAGAAGATTTTCAGACCATTGTTGAGTGATGTGCCGGCTGTCAGAACGAAATATACCACCGTTTGCCATATCTTGAGCGGGTGGTTATGTTTGATTCTGCGTCCGGAGACGTAGAGCGCCAGAATGAGCAGCAGCATGGAGATGACGAAGTGGTCGGGCACGATGCAGGTTACCATGACGTAGCCGAAGGAGAAGAACAGCAAGGTGAGAATAGACGATGCTGCCTTGTCCAGCTCCAGCACTTCGCGAAAGATTCTCTGCAGGAAAAGGGTGGCATAGATGCCGCAGAACATCTGGATGATTACTGCGATGAAAAGGGCACAGTTGTAGCCTGTGAGTTTCATCAGTCCCATATTGATGAGGTAAGGGATATACATGTAAAAGGCGAGCAGCGGGTGGCGGTATACATTATATGCCGCACTCCAATCGCTTAATACCCAATAGGTTAAAGGGTCGAAGCCGGATACGCAGAATTGGCGGATGAAGTTCTTGTAATAGTCATCCGTAACGAGGGTAAAGGTACCGGCATAGCGGGCTATCACCACACCATTCAGTATGGCTAGTGTCAGGAAAATGCCCAATGCGAGCCATCTTTCCTCTTTCTTGATTTTAAAAATATCGAATATCTTTTTCATATCTTTCTTTTATCGTGTTTTGGAATCCCTTATTTCTTCAGAAAGAATCTCACCAGAAGGAAGTTTACCGGGATGCAGATGCAGAGGGTGGGTATCATAGCCAGCTGTTTGGCTAGACCCAAGCCTACGAAGAGGTTGAGACAGAGGGTCTGCATCGAGTAGTTGACGATGTGGGAGAGGGTGAATCCTGCTCCGCGCTTGGCATTCGCCTTTACCTTGAAGGTATAGCGGGTGCTGGCGATGAAATTGAAGATGAAACTCACGATATAGGCGATGGTGTTGGCTGTGGTAGCCAGGCTGTGGTCGCCCATGTTGGGGATAAAATGGGTCAGTGCCGGCATCATAGCCAGGTAGATGACATATTGCAGCACCGTAGCCAGTCCGCCTACGATTCCGAATCTGATGACTTCGCCCAGCTTCTCCCGCTTGGCATCATCCATATTATTTATCTTGTTCTTGATATTCATGTTGCAAAAGTACTTCAAAATCTACAAATTACCAAATAATCCTGGTATTATTTATCTCAGCATCTTTCCTTTTCCGAAGAGATAAGCCAGATGGGTCTTCTCCATCATCTTTGCGATGCCGATGCTTCCGGCTATGGCGATGAAGATGGTAACGAGGGCGAAGATAATCTCGCTCCTGTCCCAGCCAAAGAAGGGATGATAAAACTTGGCTGCCATCGTAAAGATGGGGTGGAAGAGGTAGATAGGCAGCGTGTTGCGACCTATATATAATAAGGTGTCTTCTGTTTTTCGGATGCAGGCTTTATCCTGTAAGCGGATGATGAGGCTGTGAATCCACATCAGGGATGAAATGCAGCACCAGCAGGAAAAGACGATGGCGAGCGTTCCCCAGTCGTACCATTCTTCCATGCCCAGAAGTAGCAGCCAGAGAAGTAGGGCTGCTGGGGAAGGGCGGAATATCCTGTCAAAGCCGATATGGCATTGTCTGAGCACAACGCCGATGAAATAATAGGTGGCGGCACTCGGCGAAAGAGCAGGTGTCTTGGACAGGAGCAGGAGTAGGGTGGCGAAGATAAAGAGGCTTGTAGTGGTACTCATCGTCGTTTCCCCTTGTCTGAGTTTCCCCCAGGTTGCTCCCTTGAAACTGACGTAATAGAGAATGCCGCAGATAATCATGGTCTGGATGAACCAATAGGGACCGATGGAAGTAACGAATATCTTTTCACAAATCTGCGCGAGGGATAGTTCCGTGATGCCATCTCTTACGGGCATGAAATAGGAAAGTACAGAAAATCCGGTAACCATGATGACGTAAGGCAAGGCGAGACACATCAGGTACCTTCCCATCTCCTTTGGGCTTTTCTCGATATTGACAAGATAGCCTGTGATAATGAGGAAGGTAGGCATCATGAACGAGAGGATGCCTGCCTTGAGCTGGGGGTATGCGTTGCCGAAGCTCACGATATGAATCAATATCATGAGAATGATGAGGATGGCTCTTATCCAGTCGATGTCTGTATTCCTTTGTTTCATAATGAATATCTTCAAAATCTTTATTTGTTGATGTTACAATTGGGGGCAAATTTACAAAAAATATTCTTTTCCTCAAAATCTTTTTGCCTGAAATCCCCCAGATTCTCAAAATCTTTTTGAAACGGACCTTCAGTTTGTACTTAAATTATATGCAAAATAGAGTAAGCAATATGCTGTAAATCAGCGAGTTGATATACTTGATACGGCGTTTCGCCGTACATGGGTAGTTGAGCAGTATTCTTGGAGGTGTATATAAATACCATAAAAGATACATAATCTTTACAATTATATCTTTCTAAAGGGTGCGATAAAATGATTCATTACAGGCTTCACTAAGGTTATATCTAGGGACTGTAGAACGAACATGCTGCCCCTTTTTTCGTATTATTGGCATCACGCAAAACGGACTTTTAGGATACTCTGAGTGACGGAAGAGAGTGACTATCCGGCTACAAATGCAGCTTTGGATGATTGAAAGCAGAAATTGTTAATTTTTGAAAAATACAAGAGAAAAGAGACATTTTTATCGGGAATAGCCCCTTTCAGGTGTCGCATTCCCCCACCAATGCGACACCTAAATGATAGCAATGCGACACCTAGGCAGGGGAATGCGACACCTTTTTCCAAATATTTTTTGTATATTTGCTCCATGATTGCGAGATTGGAGCCATGCCGGAATGCTGTTCGGCATACCTGTTCATCATACAGGCAAGCCTCTTATGTTTCCAGGAATCATCTTCGTTCTGATGATCCAATGGGCATGATGGCGAAGCCTATCCCATCATAGAGGAAAGCTCCTTATCTTTGCGATAAACAGGCAAGCAGATATATAAGACAAAATATTAACATTTATCATTTATAACAAAAAGTGTATGAAAAAGAAACAATTACACAAATCGAATCGGCTCGTCACGATGCTGCTGCTCGTGATGGCTATCCTCATGCCTTATGGGGGGGCATGGGCGCAAACAGCTAGTCAACCGTCAGAGGGTGACGGAAGTACAGACCATCCTTACATCATCACCAAAGCTGAGGAGTTGGCGTGGTTCCGCGATCAGGTGAATGGCGGAAATAAAAAAATCTGCGCTAAGATTGCAGATAATGTTGAGGTCATAGACCTAAAGAACTTCTGTCATGCGGCTGATGCCTCTAAAAAGATAGACGAACAGAGTTGGGTGCCTATTGGAAATTATAATAAACTATACGTAGGCACTTTCGACGGAAATGGCAAGACCATCACCAACCTTTATATCAATGCAAGCCAAGAGAATATGGGACTTTTCGGTTATACCTTTGAAGGTACAATCAAGAACCTAACCTTTGAGTATGCGAATGTGACAAATACGAACAATTACGCAGGAGTTTTAGTTGGTAAGGCATTTTGGGGAAGTACCCTTCAAAATATCAAAATATCAAATACTTGCCAGATAAAAGGAGGTAAATATACTGGCGGTATTGCAGGTTATCTTGATGGTAACGCCTACAACTGTGTGAACTACGCCACGGTACAAGGAATACAATATATCGGCGGTCTTTGCGGCTACTACAGTAGAACAGGTAATTCTATGACCGCCTGTGCCAACTATGGAAATGTAACTGCATCAAGTCTGGGTGTCGGTGGCTTAGTTGGCTATTTCGATAGCGGAACAATCCAAGATTGCGCCAATTATGGAGATGTAAAAGGTACAGATCGTATTGCTGGCATGGCTGGTTCTGTAAACAAAGGCAAGATACAGAACGTGTTCAGCTATGGCAACATCAGTGTCACAAACAAAATACAAAATGTAGGCATGTTTTTTGGCTATTCTAGTTCTGGGGCTACTGAAGGCATGGTGGCATACTATAGTGGCGCAAAGCTGACTGTAAACGGTCAAGAACAAACTGTAAAAGCCTTCGGAAATGGCAAGCCTTCAGAAGATAACGCAACAGGAATTACAGAAACCAAGCTGAAGAGCGGTGTTGTTGCCTATCAGCTCCAGCAAAACGCTTCGAGCAAAGCAAAATGGGGACAAAATCTGGCTAATGATGGAGACATCTATCCTGTCATTGGTTCGGAGCATCAGGTTTATGCTACTGAAGATTTGCTTGTAAATTGCAAAACCTATGAGGTGGTGACGGGTAGTTTCACCAACAATACCACCAGTTCCGCAATAATGTATCAACACGGAACGACAATTCACCATGCTGCTACAGACGCTACTTGCACCGAAGCAGCAACCAAGGAATATTGGCAATGCCAGGACTGCCAAAGGACATATTCCGACAGCCAATTGACCAAGGAATTGACTGATGTAACGAACGCAGAGCATCCTGCCCTTGGACACGACAACAATGAGGATGGCTATTGCAAGCGTTGCCAGCATTATGTGGCTGTCAAGCCTTCAGAGGAAAATGGGGTGTACCTGATAGCCAAACCTTGCCATTTGGCGTGGTTCCGTGACTATGTGAACGGAACTATCGTGGACGAAGGCGGAGTAGCTGGAACTACTCACCCTTCGGCATCTGCCATGCTGACTGCGGATATCGACCTAAAGAACTACTGCCATGCGGCAGAAGACGGCAAGGAACTCTTGAGCTGGATTCCGATAGGCTATGTCAATAATAGCTGGAAGGGAAATATGGACGGTCAGGGACATACCATCTCACATCTCTATATCAAGACAGCACAAAACTATGTGGGGCTTTTTGGCTATACTGACGGTGCGACTATCCAAGACCTTATCTTTGACAATGCCAAGGTGGAGAATGTGAACACAACAGGCACGAATACATCTTACACCGGTATCTTGGCAGGATATGCATACGCATACCCGGATTCTCCAGCACATATAAAGGGCATTAAAACCACAAAGAATTGTACTGTAATAGGACAAGAAGATACTGGCGGTATTGTTGGATTTGCCAAAATAAATCTCGAAAACTGCGAGAATCACTCCAGCGTGAAGGGCACAAAGTCTGTTGGCGGAATTGCAGGTCATAGCACTGAAATAAACATCAGGCGCAGCATCAATTATGGAACCGTTGAAAACAATAATAACTATATTGGTGGAATCATAGGGTATGCTTATGGAACAAGTATCGAAGATTGCGCCAACTATGGCAAGATATCAAGCACAGGTTTGTATACCGGTGGCATAGCAGGACAAACGGTGGCTAACAGCAATATCCAGAATGTATTCAGTTATGGAGATGTGACGAATAATAAGAATACAAATCTTAATTCAGGAATCATTATAGGTTATGTAGACGGTACACTAACCGCAAAGGGCATTACAGCTTACAACAAGGAGGCATTGCTGAACAACTCATCTGAGAACATCAAAATAGTTGGTAAGGGAAATCTGACTTTCGAAGACGGAAAGGTTGAAGCTGACGTGGTCAAGGCATTCACCAAACAGCAGATAAAGAGCGGTGAGGTGGCATGGCTGCTGAATGGCTCTACATCTACCTCTGCAGAAGGAAGCACCTTGGCATGGTATCAGAAGTTGGGCGAAAATGCTTATCCTGTACTGACAGCTGCTGAGGGCAATACAGTATATAATGGATCATTCCGTTACTGCGATGGAACGACTTCCTCATATAGCAACAGTTCTTCTGATAGTGAATTGATTCACGTAGCATCTGCCACTTTAACTAGCCCAGAGTTCGACTCCGACAAGCACATCTATCACATGGGCTGCCGCAACGAAGGCTGCACTCTTCATAAGTATTTCGCTGATGCAGATGGAACACTGGAGGCTAAGGCAGAAGATGGCAAGTTCTATGTCAAGGAACTGAACCTTACCGATGATGCTTCTACAGCCATCAACACCCAGGCTGAGTTCACGGTGAAGAACCTTCAGTATAGCCGTCAGCTCAATGAGAGACAGACGGGTTATGTAACACTCTGCCTTCCTTTCGATATCAATGTTGCTGATGTTACTGGTGCAGAGAAATGCTATCCGGTAGGAGATATGATGATTCACATGCCTACAAATGATGCAAGTGTATTGAAATTCGTTCTTATGCTCGATGAGCAGTCTATCATCAAGGCTGGTACACCAATGATTGTTAAGCTTGGTGCAGAGGGAACAGCTCAGAATTTGGTTGTAACGGCACAGAATGTAGAGTATAACGCAGCTCCAACAGCCAAGTCGCTGACTCTGAGAGACTGGGATGGTAAGAGTGGCTTTATGACTATCTGCCATGAACTGGAAAGTGCCTCAATAGGTGGTGTTTATACAACTACTCCTATGGCAGAGGGAAGCTACAGTTTCCGTGAAGATGGTAAGTTTGGTATCCACACCGGTGATTTGTCTCCTTATCGCATGTATCTGAACGTCCAGCCATCGCAGTCGGCTTCTTCACGTACCATGCTGTTTAGCATCGGTTTGCCAGACGACAGTTCTACTACAGGTATCCGCATCATCAGCTTAGGAGATGGCAAACAGACTGGTTCATCAGCCATCTATACGTTAGAGGGCCAGCGCGTAATGGGAACACCTCGCAAGGGCATCTATATCAAGAATGGTAAGAAATTTAGTGTTAAATAATTAATCAACAAGGAATTATGAAAAAGAAAGAATATATATCACCTGCAATTCAGGTATTTGAAATAAATACTCCTTGCATCCTGGCAGGAAGTGGAGAAGAAACCGGTGGAGGAAGTACCGGAGGTGGAATATCGCAAGAAGAATGGGATAGTTGGGGACCAGGCTTCGGTTCGAATGATCCGAACTACCCAGGTCAGGGAGTGTAATTTTACGCTTCTGATACTAATATAAGTAAGGGCTGCAAATGGTAACAATACCGCTTGCAGCCCTTTTGGGATATGATACGGATGCAGACTGAGACGGAAATTATATGTTTTATGTTGTCAGCCAAGCAACTCAAGTGGTTCAATCAAGCAACTCAAGTAGTTCAGTAAGACAATTCAGGTAGTTCAGTCAGCGAGTTCAGACGTCTCAGTTAGCTTACGCAGACGTCTCGATAAGCTTACGGATACGTCTCCGTTAGCTTACGCAGTAATATCTGTAACCCGATGCAGACATATTCGTAACCCAGCGCAGCCATATTCGTAACCCAGCGCAGCCATATCCGTAACCCAGCGCAGCCATATTCGTAACCCGATGCAGCCATATCAGTAACCCGATACAGCCTGTAGTTTCCTATATTTAGTTTACTACCTACTCACTAAAGCTTTTACCCTTACAGGCGCGATATTTCCTTATCGCCACGGCTATCACCGAATGCTTTTATCTCGTATTGGGAGCGGGCGAAAGGATAAAATAGAAAGGTATCTACAAGATATTCTATAGCCAAATCGAAGGGAAATGGCTCGATTTGGCTATAGTATAACCTATTCTTTAGCCAAATCGAGTTAAAATTCATCGATTTGGCTAAAGAATCCTTGCTTTTCTCGAATAATTATCTTATATTTGCACCATTATTAAAGTTAGATTAAAAAGGTATGGAGCAAATTATCGGACGAAAGAAAGAAATCGGGCTGTTGACAGAATATTATCATTCTGGCAAAGCTGAGTTTGTGGCTGTATATGGCAGGCGTCGTATCGGCAAGACTTATCTTGTGAGAAATCTCTTCCGTGATAAGTTCGCCTTTGATATGTCTGGGTCTATAGAGGCACCAGCTGAGGCGCAACTCTCTAATTTCGGGTTTGCGCTGAGAGAATATGGAGATTCCCAACAGTCTATTCCTCAGAATTGGACAGAGGCTTTTGAGGCTTTGAAACAGTTGTTAAAGGCAAAAATGAAAGGAGAACGACTCGTTGTTTTTATCGATGAACTACCCTGCTTGGATACACCGAAATCTGGTTTCCAACAGGCTTTTGAGCACTTTTGGAACGGATGGGCTGCTTACCAAAGTGAAATCATGCTTATCGTTTGTGGCAGTGCCACGTCATGGATGATAGCCAATCTGATAGATAGTCATGGTGGGCTTCATAATAGGATAACGCACGAGATGTATCTTGCTCCTTTTACTCTTCGTGAGACGGAACTGATGCTGCAAGCTTATGGATTCTCATGGACTCGCATTTCTATCCTTCAGATATATAGCATCCTGGGTGGTGTGCCTTATTATCTCAGTTTGTTGGATAAAAAGCAAGGTGTGGAAGGGAATGTCGACAGATTGTTTTTCTCATCCCACGCTGAGCTGAAGCGAGAATATGGAAGACTTTATTCGTCCTTGTTTAGAAATTCTGAGGTCTATATGCGTGTCATAGAGGCACTTGCATCATGTAGACAAGGTATGACTCGAAAGGAAATCACGGAGAAATTGAAGCTGAAATCGGGTGGAACCTTGACAAAGGTTCTTAGTGAATTGATAAATTGCGATTTCGTAAGAGGGTATAATACCAGGGATAAGAAGATAAAGCAGAAAGATCAAATCTTTCAGCTCACCGACCTCTATACATTATTTTATATGACGTTTTGCCATCCTGGTACGACGGACACGGGATATTGGACTCACTTGATGGGCAAACCTCGTCAAAATACTTGGTATGGATTGGCTTTTGAGCGAGTTTGCATGTTGCATATTCCTCAAATCAAGCATTTCTTAGGTATAGACCAAATCCATACCGAGTATTATTCTTGGCGAAGTAAGGTTTCAAAGCCAGCTGCGCAAATCGACTTGCTGATAGAACGTGCCGATAATCTCGTGAATCTATGTGAAATCAAGTATTCGCAGATGCCTTACACGATCACTAAGGAGGAGGATATGCGCATTCGTAATCGTATGGCTGATTTCGTGGCAGAAACAGGGATAAAAAGTGGCATTATCCCAACGATGATTACTACTTTTGGCGTACGCCTTACACAGTATGCGGCCTTGGCTCAAGTACAAATCACAATGGACGACCTGTTCACTTGATTTTGGGCTAATAACCACGTTTTATCTAAAAGGCTTGTAATGTTCTTTGTCGGCGAAGGCAAGCATTTCCTGATCGCCACGGCTATCACCGAATGCTTCTATCTCGTATTGGGAGCGGTCGAAGGGAACGGATGCAGGAGAGGAGGTGGATGCTGGAGAGAAGGTGGATGTGGGTGCTGAAAGTGCCTCTGTGATGCGATGCACCTTTTCTGCGCCATAACAGTTGTTGCTCTTGAATTTGCCGGTAAGTCTGCCGTCAATCACTTCTATCTGGGTGCCTAAAACCTTAACTCCATCTAGGCCGCGAACTTTAAAGAACGGGCGAACCCAGTTGTCGATGCTGGCACTCACGATGAAAACCTGAGCACCGGCAACCAGGGCTTCGTGTACCAGCGTAACACCCTTGGGGCGCAACAGATGCTGGTATTCTTCGGCAAAATCGCGGCAGAGCGCATCAAACTTCTCTATACGCATGCCTGCAAAAAGATGGGTGAAGATGAGTTGCTTCGCCTTCCAGTTGGGAAAGAGATGCAGCTTCATCAGTACCAGGAGCGGACTGTACATCAGGAAAACCATCAGAAAGCGACCGGTACCTTTGGCATATCTGATGAATTCCAGCAGGGTATCGCTTGTTGTCAGCGTTCCGTCGAAATCGAAACAATATAATTTTTTCTTCATTTTCTTATACGATATAAATAAGGATCAGGAAAGAGAGCAGCCAGGCAAGCACGATAAACTGGGTGATGCGGTCGCGCAGGATAATCTTCGTAGGGTCACCACTCTTCTGGTCTACCACGGCTATCTGGATGTATCTCAGCAAACCAACCAGCACAAAGACACTCGTAAGATAGAGATTCTCGGTATGGAAATTCTCAATCACCTCCGGACTCACCGTATACATGATGTAACATACCAGGGTTACGGAAGCCGTAATCGTAATAGCCTGGTTGATGAAGGTGAGGTTGTAGCGGCTGGTATTCTTGCGGGGAGCCTCGCCCGTCTTCTCCATGCGCAGCACATCATCGCGGCGCTTGGCAAAACTCATGAAGAGGGTGATGAGGAAGGTCATCAGCACAATCCACTTACTGAGTACGATGCCCGTTGCTACACCACCTGCCAGCAGACGAAGTACGAAACCGAAGGCCACGATACACACATCGATGATGGCATATTGCTTGAATTTGGCGCAGTAGCCGAGATTCAGAAGCCAATAGAAGATGATGATTCCCATCGTTTCCCATGATTCTAGCAGACAGCATACACCCATAGAAAGGGCAAACATCAGGAACATCAGTCCGTATGCCTGCTTGATGCTGACCGCCCCCGATGCTATCGGACGATGGCACTTGACAGGGTGGCGGCGGTCGGCCTCCACATCATAGATATCGTTGAAACAATAGATGCTAGATGCAGCAAAACTGTAGGCGAAGAAAGTAATCAGACCCGCCAGCAGAGCATCTGCATGCAACAAGGCGCCGCCAAAGAACAGCGGTAAGAAGATAAAGCCATTCTTGATCCATTGCTTCGGGCGAACCAGTCGCAGCAGCGCTGCAAAACCTTTACTGTCTTCCAATTTATTCTCGTTCATAAAACTCCTATTTTCTTAATAAATTCTTTTTTACTTGATAAACTTAGCTAACTCTTTAGAAATCCATCCGGCTATCTTGCTCAGAATCCACGCTGCAGGCAGGGTGATGCCTATGCAGATGAAGAAGGTAGGCCAATAGCCCAAGTGATGCGGTTCTATGTATTTCAGCACGAAGTGGATATGGAGCAGATAACACTCCAGACTCAGCGCTCCCACAAACATGAAACCCCTGTTAAACCAGCCCGGTGTGCGGCGGAAGATGCGGTTCAGCAGCAGAATGCTGGTGATGGTGAGCGGGATATAGAGCATGCGCTCCAGGAAGAGCGGAAACATGCCGTGCTTCTCCTGTTCCAGGAAGATGCTCGCCAGCAGCGTCATCAGGAACATGAGCCATATCATCCATATCGAAGCACCGTCGAGCGTCTGTTTCTGTCTTACCATCTCACCCATATTGATGCCGATGAAGAAGATAGGCACGCGGCTCCAGAATATCTCCAGATGTCCTACTGCCTGATGTATCGGGGTGACATATTGTACCAGGATGCACCACATGATCATCACCACCGGCAGCCAGCGGTAGATAGGATGGCGCTTGATGAGTTCCATATAGGCAGGGGCAAAGAGATAGAGCATCATCGTAGCCGGGATGTACCAGAAGTTGAGCTCATCATGCAGCCAGAAGCCCCAGTTGATGGTTATCTCGCCAAAGAGATAGATCCAGTTCCAGGTGCTTCCGCCCTGGAAAGCCGGGATATAGAAGAGGCAGGCGATGATGAGCCAGGTAGGGTAGATGCGCAGATAACGGCGGATGAAGAAATGTTTGGCAGAAGGATTCTTCATCCACGAGAACCAGAGACCTATTCCGCTGAGAAAGAGGAACATGTCTACACCGACATTGCCCATTCTGCGAAGCCCGTAAAAGGCATCTTCTCTAGGCAATGCTACATGAAAGAGGATGATGAACAGCATGGCTGCTCCCATCAACTCGCCGCGAAACCGGCTGATATTCGCCAGTTCTATATCTTTTATCTTCCAATTCATGCTGGGTTATCTTTTTTATTTATTATGGGGGACAGGCGATGGAATCGCCTGGAACGGGGGCGCGCTTGCTGCTTTCTTTCTTGCTGCTTGCTTCTTCTTCGTTCTTTCTTCTTTCTTCCTTTTCCCTTTGTTCTTGCTTTTTCCTTTGTCCTTCCTTCTTCCTATTGAAGAGAGGGTTAGGGCTTCGGGTTTGGAATCTTCTTCATCAGTTGGGTGAAGAGCCATGCCAGGCAGATGCTCGATATGATGTAGAGGAGCAGACCGGCATAGATGTCGCCCTGACGGCTGATAGGGATGAATATCTTGCGGGTGATAGGATGGGTTACGAAGAGGGCGGCTGATATGCTGCCCATCCACTCTAATACCTTATATAAGCCTGATAACCAGCTGATATTCTGGAGTAGGTCGGCTACCAATACGCTCAGCAGACAGAAGAAGAAAGGCACGAAGGTCCAGCCAACCATGCTGCCGCTCAGACTGAAGATAAGCGACAGACAGAAGATGCAGCCAAAGAAGTTGGTGATAGGCGAATGGAACGTCATGAGTATCTTTTCGCCATATCTGGCATAGAGTATGCCCAGACCGAATGGCAGCATGCCACCCATAAAGTTGTAGCGGTAGCGGTTCATCACTTCACTCTCCGGATTGTCAAAGCCCAGGATGAGTTGAATGACGATGCAGATGGCCATCAATCCTACGATCCATCCCCAATAGCGGCGATAGAGCAGCAGACGGTAGATGATGTAAAGTTGCAGCATCAGACCGAAGAACCAGTACGGACCCGGCCAGATGATGTTGTCCGGATTCTCCAGCACATTGTTGAACATGCCCAACATCGATATGATATCCAGCACCTGATAGTGGTGAGGACCCTGCGTGATGTAGTCAACCATCGTGAATGCCACGAAACCTACTATCATCATCTTGAAGAGTTTCAGATAGTGATAGCGGATAAAGTGGAGCGGTTCGCGCCAGTTGATGCTTCCTGTAAGTTTCTTGCCCGATATGTTATACATTCTGGTCTGCTGTTCGGTAGAGAGATGAGGTTTTGCCTCGTATTTCATCACCAGTCCGTAAGCACTCAGGAAGAGGAATACGGGCACACCGTAATGGCCGAAGAACGAGAGCAGGTGTACAGGCAGGTTGAGGTCCATACTGACCATCACCTGGTTCAGCCAGTCAACATTGTGCTGAAAGTACTGATACTCGTTCTCCTTGACGATAGGGCCCAGCCAATGGCAGTAGTTATGCATGAAGATGCCGATGATGGCGAGTCCTCTCAGGGCATTGCATGCCGGGCGTGATAGAATAGCACTATTCATAATCAGTTTCTCCTTTCTTTCTTTTTTACCTTTTTACTTTCTTCCTTTTTTATCTTTTCCAGATGCGCATCACGAAGTTTGTCGTAATCGGCAGAGTTTTTGAGGATACGTGGTCGCATCTCGTCATATTTCGGACTCAGGATGTTATATTCCTCCTTATAGGTAGGAGTCTCAATGCCAGCCAGATACAGCAGGAGATGAGGCAGGGCATCGGTCATGAAGCGCTTATCCTTGGCCTTGCGTATCTGACGGTAGATATCGCGATGGTTCCTGATATATTTTGACGAACAGTATATCCAGAACGGAATTTCAAACTCATAGTGAGCCAGCGGCCAGTCGATTTCAGCAGAATGGTTACGGCAGATGAAGCCACGGTTCTCTTCGTAGCATTCTTCGCCGTGGTCGGGCACGTAGATGACGATGGCATCCTGCTTCTGGAAACGCTTTACAATCTGGGCTACGATAGAGTCGTTGTAGAGGGTGGCGTTATCGTAATGACTCAGCATCTTGCGCTGGGCATTGGTCAGTTCAGGGCGCTTGTCTTCATAACTGCTTGCCCAGAACCGGGCTTGCTTCGTGCGGTAACGCTGCTTATAGTTTACATGCTGTCCCATCAGGTGGAAGATGGTGAGGTTGTGCTCCTTCTGGAAGTTCTTCAGACTGTCATCATAATCCTTCAGCAGTCCGTCGTCCAGGTCGTGGAGCTGGGTGTTGCGGTGGTCAAACTGGAACTTGCTCAACTCCGGGTTGTTCAGGAAGAAACCGCCGCTGAAGTCGTAAACCGCCTCCTTTGCCTGTGGCAGGAATTCGTTGGTGATGAAGGTTACGTTGTAGCCTGCCTTGCGGAACACTTCAGGGAAGAGCGGATAGTCGCACCATTCGCCTTTCTCGCCTACCACATGGGTAGAGAGCATGTTCTTGAAAACGAAACTGGTCAGGTTCCAGCAGGTTACCACATCGGTAAACTTGGTGAGCTTGCGCGATTTCTCCAGGGCTACCTGTTGTGGAGTGGTATCCATGAAATAGCCGTACTGCTGGGAATGATGGCGGCCGAAGCTTTCGCCGATAATCAGTACGATGTTTGGCGAGCGGTAGCTGCAGCTGTCAACCTTTACCTCGTGGGCAGCATGAATGAGTTGGGTAATCTGATGCGCAGCCAGCTGGTTGGCATAGATACTGAATTGGAGTCGGTAGATTGGCAGATAGAGTACAGCATGATCCTTCTCTGTCAGGATATGCTCTACTTCGCCTATCGTTCTACCATTCATGAGTTTATGGTAAGCCATCTTGTTGTGCCAGGAGGTACAGCATCCTGTGATGAGGATGATGAGGCATAGGATTCCGAAGCTGGCAGGCATGGCTGCAGTCATGCGGGGGATAGCCATCAACCGTTTCTTGACTGAAGCCAACTCCAGAACGGTAATGATGAAAACGTATAGCTTGATGAGCTGCTTGCGGAAGATGGCGATGAGAATCTGGATGAGAGCCAGAAGCAGAATCCAGCCCACACTACTGAAGAGAACCTCGACAGAGATGAGGGCTGAGAGGAAACTGCTAGCCTCCGAACTGTTGGTCTCGCCCACCAGCATCAGCATAGAAGGGTTGAGCGTAGAGCCGAAATTCACGTAGCAATAGGTGTCGGCGGCAGCTGTACTATATAATATAAGGTATAGTACGGCACGCAGACCCCAGCGCACCTTCTTGGGGAAGATGGCGACAACGGCACACACAACATAGAGGTCGACAAAGAGTTCCAGGAACAGATTGTCGTATAAAGTGCCCTTGGCTGGTGTAGTCACGATAGAACTGATCATGCCCAGCAGGTACATGAACACAAAGAAGTTGGCATTTCTGCGAATCGGCGCAGAAGCCACGTTCAGACACTTCTTAATGATTTCTTTCCAACTCATTTTTTGCTGTTTGTTGTTTAAATATGATTTTAAGCGATTTCGGAGAGAGGGATGGCTAGAGCTGCCTGTAGTTTCTGACAGCCAGTTGTTCGATGCATTCCGGCACCATTCCCCTGATGCTTTCCTCCTCTTTGATACGCTTTCTGATTTCCGTGCTGCTGATGTTGAGCAGTGGAGTTTCTACGATGGTAACGCCATCCGGCACATTGCCAATGCTGGCTCCCTGACGCGGATAAACCACGATGGGATAGTGGGCTAGGATGTCGTCGTGGTGATACCACTTGTCGAAAGCTGCCCAGTTGTCGCCACCAATCAGCAGGGTGAACTCATTTTCCGGGTAATCCTTGCTGATGGCTTGCAGCGTATGCCAGGTATAAGATGGCTTAGGCAGGCGGAACTCATAGTCGCATGCCTTCAGTTGTGGCTCGTGCTCCAGCGCCTTCTCTACCATTTCCAGGCGCAGGTGGTCATCGAGCAAGTCGGTAGCGGTCTTCTTGAATGGGTTCATTGGAGAGACCATGAACCACACCTCGTCCAGGCAGGCCTTCTCGCAAAGGCTCTTCGCCAATGAGATATGGCCCGTATGGATGGGGTTGAAGCTACCGCCAAAGATTCCTACCTTCTTACTTTGAACTTTGAACATAGAACTTTGAACTTTATGATTAGCAAAGCGAGCTGTATTTGTCTTTGGGCCAGGCGATGGAATCGCCTGGGACGGGGGCTCTGCTTTGGGCTTTTGGCTTTTGCTATTCTGCGTCTAAAAAGGCCTTGACGAGCTGGTAAACCTCCTGCTGAGCCTTCTCCAGGTCATCGTTAACGACCACGTGGTCAAACTGAGGGGCAAAGGTCAGCTCATAGCTTGCCTTGGCAAGGCGCTGCTCGATAACCTCAGGCGCATCAGTTTTTCTGCCAACCAGACGGCGGCGCAATTCCTCTACCGAAGGAGGCTGGACAAAGATGCTCAAGGCACGTTCGCCATAAAACTTCTTGATGTTCACACCACCCTTCACGTCTACATCGAAAATCACCGACTCGCCCTTGGCAAGTTGGTTTTCTACCTGTGACTTCAGGGTGCCGTAGAATCTGTTCTGGTAAACCTCCTCATACTCCAGGAACTCGTCAGCCTCAATCTTAGCCTTGAATTCCTCTGGAGAGAGGAAGAAATACTCTACGCCATTCTGTTCTGTACCGCGAGGAGCACGAGAGGTGCAGCTGATAGAGAAAGCCAGCTTCAATTCCGGGTGCTCTTTCATCAGCCAGTTTACTATTGTGCTCTTACCGCTGCCCGATGGGGCGCTGAAAATTAATAATCCGTTCTTCATTTTTTTCTTCTTTTCTTTGTTTGCTGTTTTTGATGGGGGCTTTGGACAGGCGATGGAATCGCCTGGAACGGGGGCGAGAGGGGTGCCTGCCTCTTGTTTAGAGGGCATTCTGCTTTAGAGGGCATTCAGCACCTGCTCCTTGATCTGCTCCAGTTCGTCCTTCATCTTCACCACGATGTTCTGCATCTCTGCCTGGTTGCTCTTAGAGCCGGTGGTGTTGATTTCGCGTCCCATTTCCTGTGCGATGAAACCGAGTTTCTTGCCTACACCATGACCTTCCTCATTCATGGTCTCGCGGAAATACTTCAGGTGGTTGGCAAGGCGCTGCTTTTCCTCGCTGATGTCGAGCTTCTCGATGTAGTAGATGAGTTCCTGCTCCAGGCGGTTCTTGTCGTAATCCACATTCGGAATCTGCTGCAGACCGCTGACGATGTTCTGTCTGATCTTCTCCACGCGAGCCTTCTCGTATGGTTCGATGCTGGCAAGGAGAGTCTGGATATTATCCACCTTCTCTGTGAATTTCTTCTGGAGAGCAGCTCCTTCCTGCTTGCGGAAGGCTACGAGATGGTCTACAGCCTCGCAAATTGCATTTTTTGCCACTTCCCACTCCTCATCGCTCAATTCTTCCACATCCGTCTTCGTTGTTACATCAGGAAGACGCAACAAAGTGCTGTACCAGTCGGTTGGCTCAGGAATGCCTGTTTCAGCCGAAATCTTCTTGATTTGCTGGTAATAATTCTGTACAAGCGCCGCGTTGATAGGAGTGGCATCCGTAGTAGCATCCTTATCAATCCAGATGGCGAAGTCAACCTTGCCTCTTTCCAAATGTTTAGAGATATACTGACGGATTTCCATCTCCTTCTCTCTATAGAGCGGAGCAATACGAGTAGAGAGGTCAAGAGTCTTGCTATTTAATGACTTTATCTCTACATTAATCTTCTTTGTTTTAAAGGCCGCGGTAGCTTTTCCGAAGCCTGTCATTGACTGTATCATATAATCTTTCGCGTTAAATTTCTGCAAAAGTACAAAAAAAAGCGAGAAAATGAGTATATTTGCACCTTATTTAAGAATATATTTTTAAATTATGTCGTGTATTTTGAATATTGAGACGAGTACGGACGTGTGCTCAGTGGCAATTAGTGATAGTGGACAGGTGATTTTCAACCAGGAAGATCACACAGGTCCTAACCATGCTATTAAGTTGGGTGTGTTTGTGGATGAGGCTCTTGATTTCCTCGATTCTCATGGTCTTCCACTGGAGGCTGTGGCGGTAAGTTGTGGTCCGGGTTCCTATACCGGATTGCGAATCGGAGTGAGTATGGCGAAGGGCATCTGTTATGGTCGCGGTGTGAAACTCATCGCTGTTCCGACACTCGAACTGATGGCTGTGCCTGTATTGCTTGGCGAACATCCTGAGGAGGAAGACGCCCTCATCGTACCTATGCTCGACGCCCGCCGCATGGAGGTATATGCCGAAGTGCTCGACCGCGCCCTGAAGGTGGTTCGCCCTATCCAGGCTGATATTGTGGATGCTGATACCTACAAGGAATATCTGGACCAGCATCATGTGTACTTCTTCGGAAATGGCGCTGCCAAGTGTATGGAGACCATCAACCACCCGAATGCTCACCTCGTAGAGGGCATTGAGCCTTTGGCTAAGAATATGGCTCCGTTGGCAGAGAAGCGTTTTGTAGAGGGCAAATTCGAAGATGTGGCATATTTCGTGCCTTTCTATCTCAAGGATTTCGTGGCTAAGATGCCTAAGAAACTGCTCTAGAATTATTGATTATATAAAATATTGTAAGAATGAATATAGAAGGATTAGACTATAATACCCAGAGAGCTAAGCTCATTCTGCCTGAATATGGCCGTGAGATTCAGCAGATGGTAGACCATTGTCTGACGCTTACCGACCGTGAAGAGCGCCAGCGTTGTGCAGAGACCATTATCGCCGTCATGGACCGTATGTTCCCAGAAAACAGAGGGGTAGAAGACCATGAGCAGAAGCTTTGGGACCAGCTTGCCATCATGAGCAATTTCCAGCTCGACATCGATTTCCCTTATGATGTATCGGATGCTGAGAAGATAGCAACCAAGCCGGAGCCTTTGCCATATCCTATGCAGCGCATCCCGGTGCGCCATTATGGAGCTATGCTCTTCGAGATTTTCGAAAAGCTGAAGACAATGGAACCAAGTGAGGAGCGCGATAAACTCGTGGAGCTTACTGCCAACCAGATGCATCGCGACCTGGTAACCTGGAGCCATGGTTCCAGCGATGTTGCCAAGGTAGCTTCCGATCTGGCACGCTTTACCGATGGCAACATCCAGCTCGATCTCGATACCTTCGTTTTCGAGAAGATTGAGGCACAGCCTAAGAATGTAAATAATAATAAGAAGAAAAAGTAATCCACATTATTATATATAGTAGACAAGCTTATGGAGTCTTTCATCATAGAGGGCGGTCATCCGCTCAAAGGTACTATCACACCTCAGGGTGCCAAGAACGAGGCCCTGCAGGTTATCTGTACCACAATCCTTACCGACGAGCCTGTGCGCATCACCAACGTGCCGGACATCCTGGATGTGAACAACCTGATTAAGTTGCTCCAGGAGATAGGTGTCAAGGTAACCAAGCACAGCCGTCACGATTATACATTCCAAAGTGATGAGTTGAAACTCGATTATCTCGACAGTCTGGAGTTCGTGAAGAAATGTTCTTCTCTTCGTGGTAGTGTGCTCATGATAGGTCCGCTGCTCGGAAGATGTGGCAAGGCTACCATAGCTCAGCCGGGTGGCGATAAGATAGGACGTCGCCGTCTGGATACCCACTTTCTGGGCTTCAAGTATCTGGGCGCCAACTTCGTTCACGATGACGAGCGTAATGTTTATCAGATACAGGCAAAGAAGCTGAAGGGCTGCTATATGTTGCTCGATGAGGCTTCGGTTACCGGTACCGCCAATATCATCATGGCATCTGTTTTGGCAAAGGGCACTACCACCATTTACAATGCAGCTTGTGAACCATATATCCAGCAGCTCTGCCATCTGCTCAATGCGATGGGCGCCCAGATCAGCGGCATCGCCAGCAACCTGCTCACCATCGTGGGTGTGGATAAACTGCATGGTGCCGAGCATCGCATCCTGCCCGATATGATTGAGGTAGGTTCGTTTATCGGCATGGCGGCAATGTGTGGCGAGGGTGTACGCATCAAGAATGTGTCTGTCAAGGATTTGGGTATTATCCCTGATGCATTCCGCCGTCTGGGTGTGAAGATAAAGATAGAGAACGATGACCTTGTGATTCCTGAGCAGAAGCATTATGTCATCGATTCGTTTATTGACGGCACCATCATGACGCTTGCCGATGCCCCTTGGCCAGGACTCACGCCAGACCTTCTCTCCGTGCTCCTCGTAGTGGCTACCCAGGCTCGCGGCAGCGTTCTCTTCCATCAGAAGATGTTCGAGAGCCGCCTCTTCTTCGTGGATAAACTGATTGATATGGGTGCACAGATCATTCTCTGCGACCCTCACCGTGCGGTGGTGGTAGGTCATGACCATAAGATTAAGTTGCGTGCCGGCAGGATGACCAGTCCTGATATCCGTGCCGGTATTGCCCTGCTGATTGCTGCCATGAGTGCCAACGGTACCAGCCGCATCGCTAATATCGCCCAGATAGACCGCGGTTACGAGGATATCGAACATCGCCTCAATGCGCTGGGAGCCAAGATAACCCGTGTCAGTGATTAATCAATGTTGAATGTTGAATGTTAAGTGTTAAATGTTGAATGATTAGACGCGACGAAGTATATAAGATAGGCAAGTTGGGAAAACCTCATGGCGTGAAGGGCGAGATAACTTTCGCCATAACCGATGATGTTTTCGACCGTGTAGATGCCGAGTACCTGGTGCTCGACATCGATGGCATCCTCGTGCCTTTCTATTTAGAGGAATACCGTTTTAAGAACGATGAGAATGTGCTCGTGAAGTTTGAGGATATCGATACTCAGGAGCAGGCACGCAACTATACCGGTTGCGAGGTTTTCTTCCCACGTCATCTCTCTGACAGTGATGAGGAGAACATGAGTTGGGCAGAAATCATCGGTTTCCACCTGGTAGATGCCGTAAGCGGCAAGGTGGTAGGAACTATCGATCATGTAGACGATTCCACCCTCAACC
Organism: Segatella sp.; assembly: GCF_977051555.1. NCBI lineage: Bacteria > Pseudomonadati > Bacteroidota > Bacteroidia > Bacteroidales > Prevotellaceae > Segatella > Segatella sp. The sequence continues at coordinate 79,095 of NZ_CDRSSE010000003.1, read as the reverse complement.
TTCTTTTCGAGGTAACAACCGATGCAGGTGATGAAATCCTCATTCCTGCCAGCAACGACCTCATCGAAGAGGTGAGTGCTGAAAAGAAAGAAATCAGAATGGCGATTCCGGAGGGATTGCTAGACTTGTAAAGTGAAGAGTGAAGAATTCAACGGCTTTACTAATCATAAAGTTCAAAGTTCAAATTTCAAAGTAAATGAAGAAACAACAGATATGTATTCTCGGTTCTACGGGAAGTATCGGTACACAGGCGCTTGATGTCATCGAGCAGCACAGTGACCTTTACGAGGTGTATTGCCTCACCGCCAACAACCGGGTAAAGGAACTTGCCGAGCAGGCTCGCAAGTTTCATCCGGCAGCTGTGGTCATAGCCAATGAGGCTCGCTACGAGGAGCTGAAGGATATGCTCAGTGATGAGCCTGATATCAAGGTTTATGCCGGTGCTCAGGCGCTTTGCGATATCGTAGAGGCTGAGCCTATCGATATGGTGCTGGCTTCTATGGTTGGCTTCTCGGGCCTGGAACCAACCATCCATGCCATCAAGGCGCGTAAGAAGATATGTCTTGCCAACAAGGAAACGCTGGTGGTAGCGGGTGAGCTGATTTGCAATCTTGCACAGGAATATCATGTGCCTATCCTCCCTGTTGACAGCGAGCATAGTGCCATCTTCCAGAGTCTGGTGGGCGAGGGAGATAACGAAGTGGAGAAGATTCTCCTGACCTGTTCGGGTGGTCCTTTCCGCAACTATACCCACGAGCAGTTGGAGAAGGTGACTGCTGCCGATGCCCTCAAGCATCCTACCTGGGATATGGGCGCCAAGATTACCATCGATTCGGCTTCGCTCATGAACAAGGGCTTCGAGGTGACAGAGGCTAAATGGCTCTTCGGTGTTCCGGCTGATAAGATTGAGGTGCTTATCCATCCGCAGAGTGTTGTGCATAGTGCCGTTCAGTTTGTTGATGGTGCTGTCAAGGCTCAGTTGGGTGTGCCAGATATGCGTCTGCCTATCCAGTATGCCTTCTCTTTCCCTCAGCGTCTGCATCTGAATGGTGATCGTCTCGACCTCTTCAAGACGCAGGATTTGCAGTTCTTTAAGCCTGACTATCAGAAGTTCAAGTGTCTCCAGCTCGCTTTCGATGCCATCAGAAAGGGTGGTAATATGTCGTGTATCGTGAATGCAGCCAACGAGATTGTGAATGCCGGCTTCCGTAAGGGCGAGTGTGGCTTCCTTCAGATGGCTGATATCATCGAAGAGACGATGGCGAAGGCAACTTTCGACAGTAATCCCGACCTCGATGTCTATCTGCAGACCGATGCTGAGGCTCGCAGGATAGCCACGGAGCTGATGGGCAAGTAATAGTTTATAGTTAATAGTTTATAGTTAATAGTTTAAAATGAGCGCAGAACGTAGGACTCATCATAAAGTTCAAAGTTCCAAGTTCAAAGTTCAATGTAAATAAATGGAAGTATTTTTGATCAAAGCGTTGCAGCTGATGCTGTCGCTTTCCATCTTAGTGTTGCTCCATGAGGGCGGACACTTCTTCTTCTCCAAGCTCTTCGGTGTAAGAGTGGAGAAGTTCTATCTGTTCTTCGACCCTTGGTTCCATCTCTTCGAGTTCAAACCGAAGAATTCGGATACTACCTATGGTTTGGGATGGTTGCCGCTCGGAGGATATTGCAAGATTTCGGGTATGATAGATGAAAGTTTCGATACCGAACAGATGAAACAGCCGGAACAGCCATACGAGTTTCGCAGCAAACCTGCCTGGCAGCGCCTGCTCATCATGGTAGGTGGCGTACTGGTCAACTTCGTACTGGCACTCTTCATCTATTCCATGATTCTGTTCCATTGGGGCGACAATTATGTGGCAACCCGCGATATGAGTTATGGTATGAAGTTCAATACCGAGGCGAAGGCATTGGGCTTCCAGGACAAGGATATCCTGGTAAGCACCGACCTGGGTGAGTTCAAGACCTTTGATGGCGATTTGTATCGTAATCTCTCAGAGGCTAAGCAGGTCAATATCATCCGTCAGGGCAAACCGATGACCCTTAATCTGCCTGGCGATCTCGACATGCTCAGTATGATCAAGAGCAGTCCTCGCTTCGTAGATATGTATGTGCCGCTGCAGATTGATAGTGTGATGAAGGATTCTCCTGCCAGCAAACTCGGTTTGACAAAGGGTGATAAGATTCTTGCTATTAATAATAAAAAGGTAGTCTCTTTCAACGAATTTCAGATAGAATTGGGCAGAGTAGAGGATGTGCTTGCTTCGGCTGAGACGCCGCAGGATAGTGCCAGAGCACTGACTGCTCAGGTTACTTATCTTAAGGCTTCTGGCGATACCGTCAAGTCGAGTGTTCTCCTGCAGTCTACTGAAGAGGGTGTGAAGTTTGGTTTCTACAATCATCCTGTCATGCTCGATTATAAGATGACTCATGTCAACTATGGTTTCTTCGAGAGTTTCCCTGCCGGCATCAAATACGGTTGGAATGTCTTGGCAGGTTATGTGGGCGATATGAAGTATGTCTTCTCTAAGGAAGGCGCCAAGAGTCTGGGTGGTTTCGGTGCGCTGGGCAGTCTCTTCCCATCTGTATGGGATTGGCATGCATTCTGGCTTATGACAGCGTTCCTGAGCATCATTCTTGCCTTCATGAACATTCTTCCTATTCCTGCTCTTGATGGCGGTCATGTGTTCTTCCTTCTCTATGAGATTATCACAGGTCGCAAGCCGGGCGATAAGTTCATGGAGCGTGCTGAGTATATTGGTTTCGGCATACTGATTCTTCTGCTTGTCGTTGCCAACCTGAACGATGTTTTGCGACTCTTCGGCATTATGTAATGCCGGAGAATGCGAAATAAAGGTATAAAAAAGAGAGGGTGTGTCATAGTTTGGATAATAGTTGGCGCATAACAGTTGGTCACCGCTTGCACATCACCTGTTGTGCAAGCGCACATCAGCTGCTATGCAAGCGCACAACAGCTGTTGTGCGACCGGAGATACTGACTGTCTCAACAACATATACTAGCTCTTCCAACAACATATACTAGCTCTTTCAACAACTTATACTAGCTCTTACAGCAACTTATACTAGCTCTTACAGCAACAACATATTAGTAGTATTCCAACAAAAAGAGGGTGAATCATTAACTAATGATACACCCTTTTTTTGAGTTTATTCTTTTTATACGTATTATACGTATCTGATAATCTGTCCTACGCTAACCTTCTTGTCTTTGCGGTAGCCGTTGAGTCTGCAGATCTGCTCTACAGTTACGCCACGCTTTTCAGCGATAGAACTAAGCGTTTCGCCTGGCTTCACCTTGTGGTAGAGCTTCTCGCCGCCAGCAGGCAGTTCGTTGTATCTTCCCACTTCGCCGCCGTTAACCTGCTCTCTGGTGTAACCACCATAGCCAACCTTGCCGCGGGCAGCATTGGCATCAGCTGATTCGCTTTCGTAGGTATCACGGTTAAAGCTGTAGAAGTCGCCTGTAACGTCCTGGTTGCGGAAATCGAAGAAGAGTGCTGGGTTCAGAGCCACACCACAGAGACGGGTCTCAAAGTGGAGATGCGAACCGGTACTTCTACCCGTATTACCACCCAAGCCAATCACATCGCCGGCTCTTACCTCTTCGCCCTCAGTAACGAGCTGCTTAGAGAGGTGACCATAGATAGTCTCCAAACCATTGTTGTGACGAATCACGATGTACTTACCGTAACCACCACCTTCATATCTTACGATGCGAACTCTGCCTGAAAAGGCTGAGCGGATTGAGTCGCCAATATAAACCTTGATGTCCATACCTTTATGTTGGCGGCCAAAGCTAGCACGGTAACCGAAGTTACTTGTGACAACGCGACTAGGAGTTGGCATGCAGAAATGACGGAGATCGATGCGGAAGTGCTCAGGCAAGGTTGTAGCCCTGTGAGCGTACTTGTTAGAGAAGTCCTCATACAGCTCGGCTGCAGGGTTCTCTCTGTCTTCAATCATTCGATAATGCGACACAGCGAGTGTGTCGAGCGATTTCATTCTCTGGTCTACAGGTGCCTGTCTTGCCAACAAATCTTGTCCGCAAACGGGAGAAGCTGTTAGCGCCAACAATGCAACGACCGAAATTTTCTTTATACTCTTTTTAAAACTCATACTACTTTTTCTATTTTCTTTTTTTAGGTTCGTGTCAACAGCGCAGAATCATACAAAAAATTCTGCAAAAACCACTAAGGCAAATGCCTTCATGTTGCGGTTTTGTTATATAGACGTTGCAAATGTAACAAAAAAACTTCAAAAAACCAAAGTTGTTAAAGCCAAAAGGGCGATATTTAACGCCCTAGCTTTATTTTTAACTTACATTAGGAAAATAAGATGCAAGGAGTTGACTTTTAGCACGTTTCATGCTTTTGTAGCATTCTCAACAGAGCCACGGCAGGAGAATGCCCCATGAAAATATACTTTTTTACCTCCGGACTGGTGAATCTGAGGCATTCCTGATAAGCGCGGTAGAGGTCGTTGAGATTAATGGTAAATTCCTTACCCGATGACTCTCTGATACCGATAATCATCTTTGCCGTTACATGCAGTTTGACATATCTGATGCCTGTTGCGCTTTCTATTTCCGTAATGTTTTCGAGAATGGCTCTCATTTCTTCCAGGGATATTTCTGGTCGCGGCTCCCTGATAGCCGGCTTTCTTCTTCTATCCATAATTATACTTTTTAGTTTGGGGACAGGCGATGGAATCGCCTGGAACGGGGGTGAGGCTGCTTGATAGCTGAAGCCACCTTTTAGCCTTGCTTTCTGATAGCAGGAACTGCTCTTGCTTGTTGCTTTAGCTGATGGCTGCCCAGTTGATATGGGTTTTCTTCAATTCCCTGAGGCGATTCCAGAGCAGGGCGTTATGAGGAGCATTGCATTCGGGATCGTTGTCGATGATTTCCTGTGCTTCTGTGCGCGCCAGTTGTACCAGCTGACCGTCTCTGGCAATATTCGCTATCTTCAGGTCGAAAGCCATGCCGCTCTGCTGCGTTCCCTCCAGGTCGCCGGGACCACGGAGTTTCAAGTCGGCCTCGGCGATACGGAAACCGTCGTTCGTATCGCACATGATATCAATGCGTTTGCGGGTTTCTTCCGAAAGCTTATAGTTGGTTACCAGAATACAGTAGCTCTGGTCGCTGCCTCTTCCTACACGGCCTCGCAGCTGGTGCAACTGGGAGAGACCGAAGCGCTGTGCATCCAGGATAACCATCACAGAAGCATTGGGCACATTTACACCTACTTCTATTACGGTGGTGGCAACGAGAATCTGTGTTTCGCCCTTTACAAACTGCTCCATCTCTACCTCCTTTTCGGCAGATTTCATCTTGCCATGAATCTTACTCAATTTGAATTCCGGGAATGCCTGTTTCAGCGTTTCGTAACCTTCTTCCAGGTTCTTCAGGTCGCTCTTCTCACTCTCTTTGATCAGCGGGAAGACGATGTATACCTGTCTGCCGAGATTGATCTGGCGGCGGATGCTCTGATAGAGGCTGGTAAGTTGGGTATCAAACTTATGTAGCGTCTGTATCGGTTTTCTGCCCGGTGGCAGTTCATCAATCACGCTCACGTCCAGATCGCCATAAATAGTCATGGCGAGGGTACGGGGGATAGGAGTGGCTGTCATCACGAGGATATGAGGCGGATTCTCGCTCTTGTTCCACAGCTTGGCTCTCTGTGCCACACCGAAACGATGCTGCTCATCGATGACGGCTACGCCTAATCTTCTGAAAACCACAGGGTCTTCGAGGATGGCATGGGTGCCTACCAGAATCTGGATGTCGCCCGTAGCCAGGTCGGCAAGAATCTTCTCTCTCTTCTTTCCTTTTACGATGCCCGTGAGCAGTTCCACCCGGATGTCCATTCCTTGGAGAAAATCACTGATGGTCTGCAGATGCTGCTCGGCAAGGATTTCGGTTGGTGCCATCATACATGCCTGATAATCATTGTCCAGCGCAATGAGCATGGTCATGAGAGCCACGAGCGTCTTGCCTGAACCCACATCACCTTGCAGAAGACGGTTCATCTGTCTGCCGCTGCACATATCGGCTCTGATTTCATGCATCACCCGTTTCTGTGCGCCCGTCAGTTCGAAAGGCAGATGATCGGTGTAGAATCCGTTGAAGATGTCGGCGATGCGGTTGAAGACATAGCCTCTGAACTTGCGGCGCTGGTCGGTGGCATACCTTAATATGTTAAGTTGCACATAGAAGAGTTCCTCAAATTTCAGGCGCACCTGAGCCTTCTGCATCTCCTGATGGGAATGCGGATAATGAATCATGCGGATGGCTGCATCGCGCGAAACCAGATGCAGACGGTCTACGATATGGTTTGGCAGCGTTTCGGGAAGAGGAGGAAGGATGGTGACCAGCTGCTTGGTCATCTTCTCTATGGAACGTGAGGTGTAGCCGCGCTTCCTCAGGTTCTCGGTAAGCGAGTAGTAGGGCTGCATGCCCATCTCTGAAATCTGGAGATTGGTGGCATCGTCCATGTCGGGATGGGTAAACTGGAATCTGCCGTTGAAGACGGTTGGCTTTCCGAAAACGAGATATTCGGTTCCCACCTTATAGGTCTTCATGATGTATTGGGTGCCGCGATACCAGATGAGGTCTGCCACACCGTAGCCGTCTGAGAAATGGGCTACCAGCAGCTTGTTGCGCTTACCGGTATCTATCTCATCGTAGCTGAGTATCCTGCCTTTGAGCTGTACAAAGGGCATGTCGGCATTGAGTTCGCTGATGTGGAAAACCTTGGAGCGGTCTACATATTTATATGGATAGTATTCCAGCAGGTCACTATAAGAGTTGATGCCGAGCTCCTTGCTCAGTATCTCTTTCTTCTTGGGTCCTACCCCCGGCAGGAACATGATGTCTTGGTCTAGAATACTATTCATACTGATGCAAAAGTACAACATTCAGATAAAACAGCCAAAATGTTTAACTTATTTTTAAATAGTGACGTTACAAAACGGAGCATCTTGCGTCTTTATTCTATAATAATCAGAAACAAACTCTAGAACAATGATAAAGATAAAGGATAAACTGTTCATCATCTTATGGTTGCTGTCCTTGGGCTTTGCCGTCCAGGCACAGGATCTTTATGTATCAACCTCTTTCCACGAGCCGGCAACCGACGGCTTGCGGTTCATCTATAGTAGGGATGCCGTCCATTGGGACAGTATTCCTGGCACCTTCCTGGCTCCTAAAGTAGGCAAGCAGAAAGTGATGCGCGACCCTTCCATCATCCGTACCCCTGACGGTGTGTTCCATCTGGTATGGACCAGCAGCTGGCGGGGCGACCGTGGCTTTGGTTATGCCGAGAGTCGCGACCTGATGCATTGGAGCGAACCGAAATTCATCGAGGTGATGGACGATCCTACTACCGTGAATGTATGGGCACCGGAGTTCTTCTGGGATGAAGACCGCCAGCAGGCAATGGTGGTATGGGCATCGTGTGTGCCTAGCCAGCACTTCGCCCTGGGCATCGAAGAAGAGAAGAACAATCACCGCCTCTACTATTCCGTAACCAAGGATTTCAAGACATGGACCAAGGGCAAGCTCCTGATAGATCCGGGATTCAGTTGCATAGATGCCACTCTGCTGAAGCGTGGCAAGAACGATTATGTGATGGTATTGAAGGATAATACCCGTAATGCCCGCAATATCAAGGTGGCTTTTGCCAAGAACCCGATGGGTCCGTGGAGCAAGGCTTCAGAACCGTTCACCGGCAATTTCATGGAAGGACCAACCACTGTCAAACTGCCTAAGAACAGTCCGCTGGGAAATGGTTATCTCATTTATTACGACCGTTACCGTCTCTATGATTTCGGTGCCCATTTCACCAAGGACTTCGTTCATTTCACCGATGTGAGTCAGCAGGTGAGTATGCCGAAGAATCATAAGCACGGCACCATCTTCCGTGCTCCTGAACGCATCGTGAAAGCTTTGCTGGAACAGGACCGCATCCACTATACTGGAACCACGATGGCAGATCCGTCGCGTCATGATGGTGCCTTGTCGCCAGTGGTAGGAGTCCACAATATCCAGACGCTCCGTGCCAACCGCGAGCATCCTTCCCAGGCAAATGGCGGAGGCTGGACCTATAACCATCAGCCGATGATGGCGTATTGGAACGGCAAGTTCTACATGCATTTCCTGAGTGATCCTGCCGAGGAGCATGTACCCCCATCGAGAACCCTGATGCAGGTTTCTGAGGACGGATACAACTGGAGCCAGCCACAGATTCTCTTTCCTGAATATGATGTGCCAGCCGGTTTCAAGAAGGCGAAATACCAGCCGAAACCGGAACTGCAATATCCTGATGTCTACAAGCAGAAACCGCTGAAGGCTATCATGCACCAGCGTGTGGGCTGGTATGTATCCAAGAGCGGCATCCTCCTGGCTACCGGAAACTATGGTGTGGCTTTGGACAGAAAGGACGACCCGAACGATGGTAACGGCATCGGCCGTGTGGTGAGAGAGGTGAAGAAAGACGGTTCGCTCGGACCTATCTATTTCATCTATTACAACCACGGGTTCAATGAAAAGAATACCGCTTATCCTAATTATAAGAAAGCATCCAAGGCGGTAAGAGCGGCTTGCGAGGAAATCCTTGCCAACCCACGTTACCGCATGCAATGGGTGGAAGAGGCAGATAGAGGCGAAAAACTGATACCTGTCAACAACGGCTACAAGGCTTATTGCGACTATACCCTGCCGGATGGCAGAATAGCCAGTCTGTGGAAGCATGCCCTCACCTCGCTGAGTCTGGATGGCGGTAATACCTATACCACGACCAACCGTGCCCTGGGATTCGTCAACAGCAATGCCAAGATTTGGGGACAGCGGTTGACCGACGGCAGCTATGCCACCGTCTACAACCCTTCAGAATACCGCTGGCCGCTGGGCATCTCGCTGAGTGGTGACGGTCTGGAATACAAGACACTGAATCTGATTTGTGGCGAAGTACCACCGATGAGATATGGTGGCAACTATAAGAGTCGCGGTCCGCAGTATGTCCGTGGCATTCAGGAAGGCAATGGCATTCCTAAGGATTCGGATATGTGGGTGAGCTATTCCATGAACAAGGAAGATATCTGGGTGGCGCATGTACCCGTTCCGGTCAAGACCGTGGCTACTGCCCATGCCGATGATGATTTCGCCCAATATCAGAAACTCGGCGATCTCAAGACTTGGAATATCTATTCTCCGCTGATGGCACCGGTTTCGCTCCGTCAGGAGTGGCTCGAACTGAAGGATGAAGATCCGTTTGACTATGCCTGTGTAGAGCGCAAGATTCCTGTTTCTTCCTATCTGAAAGCATCCTTCGATGTGCAGGCTGCACAGACCCACAACGGTTCCCTGCAGATTGAATTCCTTGATGAGAAGGGCATCGCCTGCACTCGTATCGAACTGAATAACGAAGGAATGATCCGTGTGAAGAACGGAGCGAGATATGGTAATGTGATGCCTTATCAGACTGACCAGACCTATCGCTTCGAGGCAACATTGGATACCAAGCACCGCCAGCTCAACCTCACAGTGAGCACCCTCGATGCTGAGGGCAAGGCATTGCAGAGCAAGAGCACCAGGCGCATCTTCTTTGCACCGGTGCATCAGATCGAGCGCATCCGTTTCCGTACCGGCGACCTCCGTACCTTCCCGACCATCGACACTCCTGCCGACTGGTTCGGTACTTTGGAGCATGCTGGTGATACCGATACCACTGCCCTCTACCGCATCGCTCATGTCAAGACCGTGAGTCTGGATGCTGATGCCGGTTCGGCTGTGCTCAAGACCGCAGATTACAAGCATTATGTAGACGATTTCAATGCGATGGAGCCGGAGGTTCTCCATACTTCAGCCATTCCGAATGCGCAGGCATGGGACTGGATGAAGCAGAATGTGCCCCTTTTCGACTGTCCGCAGCGCAACTTCGAGGAAATGTATTATTTCCGCTGGTGGACGCTCCGCAAGCATATCGAAAATACACCTGTAGGCTATGCGATGACCGAGTTTCTCGTGCCTCGCAGCTATGCCGACAAGTACAATCTCATCGCCTCTGGAGTGGGTCATCATATCCACGAGAGTCGTTGGATCCGCGATGGCAAGTATCTCGACGGCATCCTGAATACCTGGTATCATGGCAATGGTGGCAAGCCGATGGCTAAGATTAATTTCTATAGCAGTTGGATGCCTGCTTCAATCTGGGAGCGCTATCTCGTAGACGGCAACCGGAAGGAGTTTAAGTCGTTGCTGAACGACCTGGACAAGGAGTATCAGCTGTGGGATAACCACCGCTGGGGCAACGGACTCTACTGGCAGTATGACGTGCGTGATGCGATGGAAGAGACCATCAGTGGCGGCAGAAGAGAAAAGAATGCCCGTCCTAGCATCAACAGTTATATGTATGGCAATGCGATGGGCATCGCCCAGATGGCAAAAATCATCGGCTATCAGGATCTGGCAAGGAAGTATGAGGCTAAGGCTGATACCCTGAAGCATCTGGTAGAAACCCAGCTCTGGGATGCCGACCAGCAGTTCTTCGAGGTGTATAAGCCGAATGCCGACGAGTCAAAGGAGGTAGCCAAGAAGAGAAGTTACCAGCCTAGTGGCGATGCTGCGGTATCGGCAAAGGTGCGCGAGGCAATCGGTTTCCTGCCTTGGTATTTCAATCTTCCTGCCGATGAAGCTAAGTTTGCTGAGGCATGGAAGCAGGCTGCCGACAGCAAGGGCTTCTCTGCTCCTTACGGACAGACCACCGCAGAGCGCCGCCATCCTCAGTTCCGCTCTCATGGAGTAGGAAAGTGTGAGTGGGATGGTGCCATCTGGCCTTTCGCTACCGCCCAGACCCTGACAGCGATGGCGAATTTCATCAACAATTATCAGGTGAAGCCGTCTGCCCTCGCAGCTTCTGCTAAGGGTAGTCTCGATATGGACAGCCTTTATTTCAATGAGATGGAGAAGTATGTACAGAGTCAGAGCATGCGTGGCAAACCTTACATCGGTGAGTATCTTGATGAAACCACTGGTTACTGGTTGAAGGGCGATCAGGAGCGCAGCAGATATTACAATCATTCTACCTTCTGCGATCTCATCATCACCGGCATCGTGGGTCTTCGTCCTCGTGCCGATCAGACCATCGAGGTGCGTCCTATCATCCCAGCCGGCAAATGGCAGTACTTCTGTCTTGACAAGGTGCGTTATCATGGTCACGATCTCACCATCCTCTACGACCAGGACGGCTCCCGCTATCATGTGGGCAAGGGTCTGCAGGTATGGGTAGATGGCAAGTTGGCGGGTCAGCGTGATACGCTCGGCAAACTCGTAGTGAAGGATGCATTTAAATAATGTAGAATAAGATATGAAACAGAGAAAATATTTATTGATACTGATAGGACTTTTGAGCATGATGCAGATTCATGCTCAAAAGTCTGTTGCTTTTAAGACGACCGGTGAAGCACCTCAGCCACAATGGATTGGTGCGATAACCGATGAGGATGCGCATATCCCGAGTAACCGCGATTATGTAGGAACAGGAACGGTGAATGCCAAGGGAAAACCAGACTGGAAGGCTACGGCTCCATTGTCAAGACAAAGCATCTGGCTGAAGAAAGAAATGAAACTCCCGGCTGATGTCCGCAAGGCAACGATGAAGATTGTGGGACTGGGTTTCTATGAACTCAGCATCAATCAGCAGAAGGTAACGGATGCCGTTTTCGCCCCTCTGTGGAGTGATTACGACAAGACCGTCTTTTACAATACTTACGATGTGACTGCGTTGTTGAAGAAAGGTAAGAACCTGCTCTCGGTATTATTGGGCAACGGATTCTATAATGAGCAGGGTGGAAGATACACCAAGATGAAGGTTTCCTATGGTCCTCCTACGCTCTACTGTTCGCTCGAAATCGAACTGAAGAATGGCAGAACCGTCTGCATCATCAGCGACGGTTCGTGGAAATATTCGCCTAGCAGCATCACCTTCAACAGTATCTATGGTGGCGAAGACGAGGATGCCCGCATCACGCCTTCCTGGAAACCGGTGGTGATACAGAAGGGACCTCGTGGCATCCTGCGCCAGCAGATGGCACAGCCGGTGAAGATGATGGAATACTTTGGTGTGAAGAGCCGTCATCAGCTCACTCCTCAGGAAATCGCCAAGGCTTCCAATGCCAAACATCCTATTCCGGTAGGAACCTTTGTGCTAGATATGGGACAGAATCTTGCCGGTTTCCCACAGATCAAGGTCAGTGGAAAGGCAGGACAGCAGGTGCGGCTCTATCTCTCAGAAACCCTGACTGCACAGGGAACCTGCAATCAGAAACAGTCGGGTAGTCCTTACTATCTTACTTATACGCTCAGCGGAAAGGGCGAGAAGTCGGCTGACGGCAAGCGTATCGAGACCTGGCATCCGCATTTCACTTATTATGGTTATCGCTATATCCAGGTAGAAGGTGCCGTGATGAAGGGTGATGAGAATCCTGATGGCAAGCCAGTGATAGAGGATATCCAATCGTGCTTCGTCTATACTTCTGCTGCGAAGATTGGCAGTTTCGAGTGCTCTAATCCGATGTTCAACCGTGCTTATCAGATAATCGACCGTGCCATCCGAAGCAACTGGCAGGCAGTATGGACCGACTGTCCTCATCGTGAGAAACTTGGTTGGCTGGAGCAGGATTGGCTCAATGGCGAGGGATTGGTATACAACTACGACTGTCGTTCGATGATAGAGCAGACGATGCAGAATATCGCCGATGCCCAGCATACCAATGGTGCAGTTCCTACCACCGCTCCTGAGTATATCTACTTCAAGGGCAAGTGGCTCGACCCGTTTGCTGAATCTCCAGAGTGGGGCGGTGCCCTGGTAGCGCTTCCATTCCTTTATCAGCAGCATTACGGCGACGACCGGATGGTGAAGAAATATGCACCGCAGATGTTCCGCTATGTGGATTATCTCCAGAGCAAGGACAGTTGCCGGATACTGAAACAGGGTTTGGGTGACTGGTATGATTACGGAAAAGGCCGTTCGGGCTTCTCTCAGAATACCCCGATGCCGCTGGTAGCTACAGCCCATTATTATCAGTGGGTGAAACTGACACAGAAGGCAGCGGCAATGAGCGGAAAGACAGCCGAAGCCAACCGCTATGCCATCCTGGCTTCTGAAATCCTGCAGGCTTTCCAAAAGGAATTCCTGCATGTTGAGAAGGCTGCATCTTCAGAGAAATCTTCTTCGGATGCTGTCGTAAAGGATGCGGTAGAAAAGGTATATTACGGTTCGGGAAGTCAGGCTTCCAATGCCATTCCGTTGGTGCTGGGCATGGTTCCGTCGCAGTATCGCAAGCAGGTTCTCCAGCATCTGGTAGATGATATTCATGCGCATCACGACCGCCTGACAACCGGTGATGTGGGCAACCGCTACCTCTTTCAGGCATTGCTCGAAAACGGGTATGCTGACCTCTGGTACAAGATGCTGGCGCATGATGATGTGCCGGGCTACGGCTTCCAGATCAAGAAGGGAATGACCACGCTCACCGAACAATGGAATCCGGAGATGGGTGCTTCGATGAACCATTTCATGATGGCGCATATCAACAACCATTTCCTGCCGGATATTGTGGGCATCCGCATAGAGCAGGGCAGACTCATCATCGCTCCTCGGCCGATGGGCGACCTGACCTGGGCTAAGGGAAGTACCCAGCTCAGCAATGGCAAACAGATTGCCGTGGCTTGGAAGAAACAGGCAGATGGCAGAATCGAGGTAACGGTAGATACCGATAATGATGTTGAATATGAAATCAAGATAGATTATGATGAAACAGAACATAATGATGGCACTTATCGTGGCAAGCATGTCTTTGTCGGCAAGTGCGCAAAATAACGGAAACCAGCCAAAGACTGTCGCTCAGAACAGTTATCAGGACCATTTTACCCGCAGTCTTCACGATGTGATGCAGGATGTATCTCAGCGTTGGGGCGTCCGCTTCAAATATAATGTAGATACCATCGGCAAGCAGTTGCCTTATGCCGATTTCCGCATCAAACCCTATTCGTTGGAGGAAACCCTGACGAATATCTGTAAGTATTTCGACTTCAACTGGTGGAAGCAGAATGGTAATGTCTATAAGATCAAGCCTTATGAATATCCCCGTCGCCATACCGAAGAGGGTGAGCAGATGCTTGCTTATCTCAAGACGCTCTACCAGAACCGGGAGCAGTTTGAAACACGCAAGGACTCGGTACGAAAGGAGGTGCGCCGCATCCTGGGCATCGACCGCTATATGGATTCCCTGGTTCACAAGAAGCCGATTCTCGGAAAGGTACGCAGGTATGATGGTTATACGGTTCAAAATATCTGCATCGAGACCTTGCCTGGCGAGCATGTCTTCGGTTCCATCTATACACCTGCCAAGAAGGGAAAGCATCCGTTGATCATCTGTCCTGATGGTCATTTCGGAGGTGGCAGATATCGTGCCGATGAGCAGCAGCGCCTCGGAACCTTGGCAAGAATGGGGGCTATCTGTGTAGATTTCGACCTGTATGGCTGGGGACAGAGTGAGGCTGAGTATGGTAAGAATTCGCATCAGACCGACCGCGCCCATGTGATTCAGGCTCTGAATGCAGAGGTATTGCTCGATTATATGTGGAACCATCGCAAGGATGTGGATAAGACGCGCATCGGAGCGAATGGTGGCAGTGGTGGCGGTACGCATACAGTCCTGCTGACGGTACTCGACGACCGTATCACGGCAGCAGCCCCAACGGTGAATCTTGCTTCTCATTTTGATGGTGGTTGTCCTTGCGAGAGTGGCAAACCTATCCAGTTGGCGGGTCATGGTACGTGCAATGCCGAGTTGATGGCATTCTTTGCCCCTAAGCCGTTGTTGGTAGTGAGCGATGGTGGCGATTGGACTGCCTCTGTTCCAACCCTCGAGTATCCGTATCTGCAGTATATATATAATATGTATGGTGCCAAGGAACAGGTAACCAACGTGCATCTGCCTCAGGAGCGTCACGATTATGGTGTCAACAAGCGCCAGGCAAACTACGATTTCTTCATCCGTGTCTTCGGTTTGGATTGCAGCAAGTTGGATGAAAGTAAAGTGAAGGTTGAAAAACCGGAAGTTTTGCAATCAGTCATCAGATAATCAGACAGAAGATAATAAATCAGACCTCATGTCGTTTTTTTAATGACGTGAGGTCTTTTTTGTCTTCTCTGACGACAAAGGCGGCTCTTCTGCGTCTATAAAATAATAGTTTAATCGATTAAAACAAAAACAAATGAAAATCTTAAGAACCATCCCAATATGCTGTCTGGCTTGCCTCTCTTTGCAGGCTACAGCACAAGCGTATAAGCTCTGGTACGACAAGCCGGCGCTGGTCTGGACCGATGCCTTACCTTTGGGTAATGGACGGTTGGGCGCCATGGTATATGGCATCCCTGCCACCGAACGCCTGCAGTTGAATGAGGAAACCATCTGGGCAGGACAGCCTAACAAGAATGCCAACCCTCATGCCAAGGCTGCTCTTCCTGTTGTGCAGAACCTCATTTGGCAGGGCGAATACCGTAAGGCGCAGGATATGTGTACCGAGAAAATCATGTCGAATACCAACTTCGGAATGCCTTACGAACCTTTCGGCGATGTCTATATTTCGGCTCCTGGGATGGATGACTATTCCCAGTATTATCGTGAACTGAGTCTGGATTCAGCCCGCTGTCTTACCCGTTGGACTGCCCATGGCGTCACCTATCAGCGCGAGGTCATCACCTCTTTTGCCGATAACGTAGTGATGGTAAGATTTACCGCCAACAAGCCTCATAGCATCACCTTCAATGCCAACTTCACTTCTCCTCACGATGATGTCATCATCCGTACCGATGGCGAGGAAGCTACCCTCGAAGGAGTGGCTGCCAAGCACGAAGGTCTGAAGGGAAAGGTGAGATTCATGGGTAGAATGGCGGCGCAGATCAAGGGCGGCGAGGCTGTGAAAAACTGTCGCGATGGTGTGGTCAGCGTGAAGAATGCCGATGAAACCGTACTCTATATCTCCATCGCCACCAACTTCGTGAACTACAAGGATATCACTGGCAATGAGGTGGAGCGCAGCAAGCAGGCTCTCCATACTGCCATGGCAAAGGATGCCAGAGAGCAGATGGCGCAGCATGTGGCTAAGTTCCAGAGCATGATGCATCGCAACTCGCTCTGGTTGGGTGCAGACAAGTATCAGAATCTGCCAACCGATGAGCGCCTTATCCGTTTTGCCAAGCAGGATGACAACTATCTCGTAGCCACCTATTATGCCTTCGGCAGATATCTCCTGATATGCAGTTCGCAGCCTGGCACACAGCCAGCTAATCTGCAGGGCATCTGGAATGATAAGATGTTCCCATCATGGGACTGCAAGTATACCACCAACATCAATATGGAGATGAACTACTGGCCATCAGAGATGACCAACCTCTCCGATCTCAACGAACCGCTCTTCCGGTTGATTCGTGAAGTGAGCGAAACCGGAAAGGAATCGGCTCAGACCATGTATGGAAAGAACGGATGGGTCTTGCATCACAATACCGATATCTGGCGAGTAACCGGTGGTATTGACAAGGCAGCATCAGGCATGTGGATGACCGGTGGTGCCTGGGTTTCATCCCACCTCTGGCAACATTATCTCTATAGTGGCGACAAGGAATTCCTGCGTAAGGCTTATCCGATTATGAAGGGTGCAGCCACTTTCCTCGATGAGATGCTGATACCGGAACCAGAGCATGGATGGCTCGTAATTTCGCCAGCTGTGAGTCCGGAAAATACGCATCCTTCGAAGGATGGAAAGATAGCCATGAGTTATGGCACCACGATGGATAATGAATTGCTCCACGAACTCTTCTCTTCTGTCATCAGAGCGAGTGAGATTCTGGGAGAAGATGCCGGATATGCGGCTCATCTGAAGGAAGTGTTAGGAAAAATGGCTCCGATGCAGATTGGTAAGTGGGGACAGTTGCAGGAATGGATCAAGGATTGGGATGATCCTGAGGATACCCATCGCCATGTGAGTCATCTCTATGCGCTCTATCCAGGCAATCAGATTACACCGGAGAAGACACCGGAACTCTTCGATGCTGCCCGTACTTCGCTGATACATCGTGGCGACCCAAGTACCGGCTGGTCAATGGGATGGAAGGTTTGTCTCTGGGCTCGTCTGCTGGATGGCAACCACGCCTATAAGCTGATTCATAACCAGTTGACCCTGACCGATGACCATTTCCTTGCCTATGGATTGAACAAGAAGAAGGGTGGAACCTATCGTAATCTCTTCGATGCGCATCCACCATTCCAGATAGACGGCAACTTCGGCTGTACCGCCGGTATCGCCGAGATGCTGATGCAGAGTCATGACGGATGTGTCAATATCCTGCCGGCTCTTCCTGATGCCTGGAAGGCTGAAGGAAAGATACAGGAGCTCCGTACGAGAGGTGGTTTCCTCATCGAGGAACTGGCATGGAAGAATGGCAGAATCACTTCGCTCAAGATCCGTTCTACTCTCGGTGGCAACCTTCGTCTCCGTCTGCCGGCAGGTAACCGGTTGAAGGGCATCAAGGGTATGAAATCTGCCAAGGGTAAGAATCCGAATCCGCTTTTCTCAGCCTTCGAACAGCCACAGATGCAGAACCATTCAGAAGTGAAACTCAACAAGGTAGTGTTGCCAAAGGCAAATACCTATGACATCACTACACGAAAGGGAGAGACCATTCGATTGATTTAAAAACATGGGTCTTAACTCCTTAACATCAAAACTCCTTTAGAAAATGAAAAAAATAATGATAACATTGGCGCTGGCTTGCGGAATCTTTACCGCAGCCTCTGCCGCAAAAAACGAAAAGCCTTGGGCTAATGGTAAATTACAGGTTTCTGCCAACCAGCGATTCCTGCAGTTTGAAAACGGGCAGCCGTTCTTCATGTTGGGTGATACCGGCTGGCTTCTTCCGGAACGTCTGGATAGAGCCGAGGCACAGTATTATCTTCAGAAATGCCGTGTAGCGGGATTCAATACCGTTCTCATCCAGGTGATGGACGGCACACCTTCTTTTAATATCTATGGTCAGCAGTCGCTCCCTGCCGGTTGGGATTTGTCGAAGGCTGACCCGGCAGGTGTTTACAGCTATTGGGATCATCTCGACTACATCATCAAACTTGCCGAACTGAACGGCATCTACATCGGCATGGTTACCATCTGGGGGTCTCAGGTAAAGGCTGAGAATATCAATGCACTGCAGGCTAAGGCATACGGAAAGTTCCTTGCCAACCGCTATAAGAATTCGCCAAATATCATCTGGGTGATGGGTGGCGATATCCAGGGCGATATTCATCCTGAGGTGTGGGAGTCGCTCGCTACCAGCATCAAGAGCATCGACCACAACCATCTCATGACCTATCATCCTCGTGGCAGATATACTTCTGCCAAATGGTGGAGTAAGGCGAAATGGCTCGATTTCCATACCTTCCAGAGCGGTCATCGCAAGTATGGTCAGCGTATGGGCAACAAGGATTATCCTATCCCGGACAATACCGAGGAGGATAACTGGATGTATGTGGATTCTACCTGGGCATACAAGCCTATCAAACCTGTGCTCGATGCCGAACCGAGCTACGAGGATATTCCGAAGGGCTTGCACGATCCTAACGAAGAGCGCTGGCAGGATTATGACGTTCGCCGCTATGCCTATTGGAGTGTCTTTGCCGGTTCCTGCGGCCATACCTATGGTCATAATGCCATCATGCAGATGTTGAAACCGGGCTATCCTACCAGTTATGGAAGTGATGGAGCCGAGAAGCCTTGGTATGTGGCACTCAACGACCCTGGATTCAACCAGATGAAGCATCTCAAGAACCTGATGCTCTCGCTGCCATACTTTGAACGTGTGCCTGACCAGAGCATTATTGCCGGTGAGAATGGCGAAAGATATAACCGTCTGCTGGCTACCCGAGGCAACGATTATCTGCTGGTTTACAATTACAACTGTGTTCCGATGAAACTCGACCTCCGCAAGGTTTCGGGCAGCGGAAAGAACGTATGGTGGATGGATGCTGCCAACGGACAGCTGGAATACATCGGAGAGTTTGACAACAAGGTCATCACCTTCGCTCCTCAGAAGGCTACCCGTGGCATCAGCGATGGTGTTTTCATCGCCATTGATGCCAGCAAGGACTATCTGAAGAAAGACCAGAAAATGATAGAAGACCAGAGTCTGGCTGGTAAGAAAAGAGATTTGAATGAATAATCCAGGGATTATAAATCCCCTGGAACTTAACGCTGATTGAATGAAGAATAATATATTGATAGGTGCATTGCTGACGGTATCGCTGTCGGCTGCACTTCCGCTTTCCGCTGCCAGTCATGTTGACGTGGTGAAGATGCGGACGGAGAACCGGGTGAATCCTTTGGGAATCGGAACTTCAACCCCTCGCTTCTCCTGGCAGATAACCTCTGACAGGAAGGGCGTGGTGCAGACGAGTTATCAGATTCTGGTGGCTTCTTCCCGGGAGAAACTGGATAGAAACGAGGCTGATTTATGGGATAGCGGTGAGCAAAAGAGCGATGAACAGCTGTGGATTCCTTATCAGGGCAAGGCGCTGCTGAGTGGTGCTCAAGCTTACTGGAAGGTGCGTATCACTACCAATAAAGGCAAGTCGGAATGGACCGAACCCCAGCTCTTCACCATCGGACTGCTCGGCGAAACCAAATGGAGTGGTACCTGGATTGGCTTGGAAGACCTGCAGCCTGGAGAACAGAAAGGCATGCATACCCGATTGGCGGCACGTTATATCCGTAAGGACTTTGCCACCAAAGGCAAGGTGAAGCGGGCGGTGGCTTATGTTGCCGGACTTGGTGTATATGAGTTTTATGTCAACGGACAGCGTATGGGTGGCAGTCAGGCTTTGCAGCCAGTGCCAACCGATTATCGCAAGACCATCTACTACAATACTTTCGATGTCACTTCGCTCCTGACCGAGAAGAATGCCATCGCCATCAAACTGGGTAACGGCAGAATGTTTCCGATGCGACTGGAGAAAGCATACAAGACACCTTTCTTCGGTTATCCGAAATGCCGCATCAACGTGAAGGTGGAGTATGAGAACGGAAAGACTGAAACCTGGGCTTCCAACAACACCTGGAAGTTGAGTTTCGATGGTCCTATCCGTAGCAACAATGAGTATGATGGCGAGGAGTATGATGCCCGCAGGGAACAGGCTCTGAAGGGTTGGACCCAGGCTGGTTTCGACGACAGCCAGTGGCAGAAAGCCGAGCGCTGTGCCATTCCTGACGGTACGCTGATGGCGCAGCCGATGACGGGAATGGTTGAGAAGGAATTCGGTCATCCGGTGAGTCTGAAGCATCGCCACGATACCCTCATCGTAGATTTCGGACAGAACATGGCGGGCTGGATCGGTTTCCAGGTTCGTGGCAAACAGGGAGATACCATCCGTGTGAAATATGCCGAGAAACTGCAGGCTGACGGCAGTCTGTATCTCGACAACTTCCGCAATGCCCTCTCTGAGGATATCTATGTCTGTAATGGTAAGGAGAACGGCAAGCCTTGGCGTCCGGTCTTCTCTTATCACGGCTTCCGCTATGCTGCCATCACCGGAATGAAGAATGCCCGCAAGGAGGATTTCACGGCTTATACCGTGAGCGATGAGATGGCTACCATCGGACATATTGAGACTTCTGATACGATATTAAATAAGGTGTTGAAGAATGCATGGTGGGGCATCTACGGCAATTACAAGGGTATGCCGGTAGACTGTCCGCAGCGCAACGAGCGCCAGCCTTGGTTGGGCGACCGCACGGTGGGTTCGCTGGGTGAGAGTTTCGTTTTCGACAACGAGCGACTCTACAGCAAGTGGATGCACGATATCTGCGATGCCCAGCGTTCGGATGGAAACATCCCGGATGTGGCTCCTGCCTTCTGGAATTATTATACCGATGATGTCACCTGGCCGGCAGCCCTGCCTTTCACCTGTGATATGCTCTATCATCAGTTTGGCAACAAGCAGCCTATCATCGATTCTTATCCATCCATCAGGAAATGGATTAACCATATCCTGGCAGAATATTCGGATAAGAACGGCATCATCACCAAGGATAAATACGGCGACTGGTGCGTGCCACCGGAGAAACTGGAACTGATTCACAGTCAGGATCCGAAGCGAAAGACCGATGGCAAGCTGATAGCCACTGCTTATATGATCCGCTGTCTGCAGCTGGCAGAGCAGTTTGCTAACCTGCAAGGTTTAAAGGAAGAAGCGAAAGCTTGGACTGACCGCAGAAACGGAATGATAGAAGCCTTCAACAAGCAGTTCCTCACCAACAAGGCAGGCACTTCCCTTCGTCCGGGTCATGTGCTCTATCCAGACAGCATCTATTATGGCAACAATACCTCTACCGCCAATCTCCTGGCGCTCTCCTTCGGCATCGCTCCTCAGGAGTTGCGCAGCGAACTCATCAAGCAGGTAGTGAAGGGCATCTGCATCGATGCCAAGGAACATGTCAACTGCGGTGTCATCGGTATCTCCTGGCTCCTTCGCGGTTTGAGCGACAACGGCTTCCCTGATGTGGCTTATCTCCTGGCTACCCAGCGCACCTATCCGTCCTGGGGCTATATGGCAGAGAACGGAGCTACTACCATTTGGGAACTCTGGAATGGTGACAAGGCTGATCCGAAGATGAATTCGGGCAATCATGTGATGCTTCTGGGTGACTTGCTTACCTGGTGCTATCAGTATCTGGGAGGTATCCAGCAGAAGGGTGTCAACGTGCAGCAGGTGGCTGAGGCTGATGCCAGTGTAGCTTACAAGCACATCGTGTTGAAGCCGGAATTCAGTATTCAGAACTGCGAATCGGTAAAGACTGATTATGAGACTCCATACGGAGTAGTGAAGAGTCAGTGGAAGAAGACCTTGCAGCATGTGGACTGGGACATCACCGTGCCTTGCAACACCACAGCCGATGTCTATCTTCCTGATGGCAGGATGGAGACGGTGGGTAGTGGCGATTATCATTATTCGGTAGAAATCCCTACCCGCGATGCTGCCATCCTGAAGGATGAATTTCTTTATGATTACAGCGGGTTCCCATCGGCTCATGCCTCTACCATCACCCAGTTGAAGAATGGTGATCTGGTGGCTGCCTACTTCGGCGGTACCTTCGAGCGCAATCCGGATGTCTGCATCTGGGTAAGTCGGAAACCGAAGGGTGCCAAGGCTTGGGAGAAACCTATCCTGGCTGCCGATGGTGTTTATCGCCTGGGTACTCCTGAGGCTAAGAAGGTGGGTCTTTCGGGCATCGATGAGAAGACAACTCCGGCTGATAAGGGCCCTATCAAGGACGGATTGCGCCGTTTCGGTGTGCCTGCCGGCTACAAATATGATTTCCGCTCTAAGTCAGCCAATATCAAGTTGCCTGCCAATCTGAAGCGCAAGTCTTGCTGGAACCCTGTGCTCTATACGATGCCGGATGGCGAGATATGGCTGTTCTATAAGGTGGGTTCTACCGTTGGCGACTGGACGGGCTGTCTTGTGAAGTCGAAGGATGGCGGTAAGACCTGGAGTGATCCGGAGGCTTTGCCAGACGGTTTCCTCGGTCCTATCAAGAACAAGCCGGAAATGGTGAACGGCAGACTCATCTGCGGTTCCAGTACCGAGAACAAGGGTTGGCGATTCCATGTGGAGATTCTCGACTTGAAGACCAAAAAATGGAAGTATGTGGGTCCGGTAGATGCCGAACTGAAGCCTCGTACCGATGATGTGGATTCGGCTACGGTGGATATGGAGCATCCTATCTACAAGGAGGGTGAGAAGGCGAGATATATCTACAGCATCCAGCCATCTATCCTGAAGTTGAAGGACGGAAGATTGCAGGTCTTAATGCGTACTCATAATGCCAAACTTGCCACCAGTTTCAGTAGCGATGGTGGTGATACCTGGACTCCGGTTACCCTGCTCGACATCGAGAACAACCAGAGCGGTACGGATGCAGTCACCCTGAAGGATGGCAGACACGTGCTCATCTACAACAATTTCGAGACCTTGCCGGGAACCAAGAAGGGACCTCGCACGCCTTTGAGTCTTGCCATCAGCGAAGATGGTACTCATTGGCGTCATCTCCTCACCCTGGAGGACAGTCCTATCAACCAGTATTCCTATCCAGGCATCATCGAGGGAAAGGATGGCAAGTTGCATTGCATCTACACCTGGCGCCGCCAGAGAGTGGCGTATAAGGAAGTGGATTTGAAAAAGATAAAATAAGAAAAAAGTAAATAAAAAGGATAGAATATGTACGATGAACGTATCATACTCTATCCTTTTATTGTTTTAAGGCCTCCAACGAATGTTCTTTCATTGGTTACAAAAAGAAGGAAACTGCGTCTTTATTTATAAAACAAAGACTAAGACAATGATAAAAGTACAAAAGATTTTTGTGATGGCAGCCCTCGTGCTGATTCCATCTGTATCCTTTGCTCAGAAAGTGAATATCCTGACCGAAAAGACGGCTTCTAATCGGGAACAGTATGCTGCTGAATACTTGCAGAAGAAGCTCAACAGTCTGGGCTTCCCTACTGTGGTGAACGGCAAGAAGGGCGAATATCGCATTTCGCTCTCGCAAGCCAAGGATACTGCCGGACTGAAGAAGGAAGGTTTCTCATGGACCCGCAAGGGAAAGAAGATCCGGTTGCAGGGAAATGATGGCTCGGGTGTCATCTACGGCTGTAACGAAATCGCTGAATACGTGGCTCAACATGGCTCTCTCAATGTGCCGCTGAAGCAGGAGGATGCGCCTGAAATGGTGCTCCGTGGTGCTTGTGTAGGTTTGCAGAAAACCGTTTATCTGCCGGGTCATCAGGTTTACGAATACCCTTACACCCCGGAGAACTTCCCTTGGTTCTATGATAAGGAACAGTGGATTCAGTATCTCGATATGCTCGTAGATAACAAGATGAATTCGCTCTATCTCTGGAACGGTCACCCTTTTGCTTCGCTCGTCAAACTGAAGGATTATCCTTTCGCCCTTGAGGTGGATGAGGCTACCTTCAAGAAAAACGAAGAGATGTTCTCGTTCCTGACCAGGGAGGCTGACCGCCGTGGCATCTTCGTCATTCAGATGTTCTACAATATCATCCTCTCCAAGCCTTTTGCCGATCATTATGGCTTGAAGACGCAGGACCGTCACCGTCCTATCACTCCGCTCATCAGCGATTATACCCGCAAGTCGGTAGCTGCCTTCATCGAGAAATATCCGAATGTAGGCTTGCTCGTCTGTCTCGGTGAGGCGATGAATACCTACGAGGATGATGTGGAATGGATGACCAAGACCATCATCCCGGGTGTCAAGGACGGCTTGAAGGCTTTGGGCAGAACCGACGAACCGCCAGTTCTGCTCCGTGCCCACGATACCGACTGCAAGATGGTGATGGAGGCAGCGCTGCCGCTCTACAAGAACCTCTATACGATGCATAAGTATAATGGTGAGTCGTTGACCACTTATCAGCCTCGCGGTCCTTGGACCAAGATTCATACCGATTTGGCAGCCCTGGGTTCTACCCATATCAGCAACGTACATATCCTTGCCAATCTCGAACCATTCCGCTGGTCATCTCCTTCTTTCGTTCAGAAGGCGGTAACGGCGATGCACGATGTTCATCACGCCAATGCCCTGCATCTCTATCCGCAGGCTAGTTACTGGGATTGGCCTTATACGGCAGATAAATTGCCTGGCGGACAGCGGGAGAAGCAGTTGGATCGCGACTGGATGTGGTATAAGACATGGGGAAGATATGCCTGGAACTGCCGTCGCGATGTAGCTGCCGAGGGTAATTACTGGGATAAGGTGCTTGCCGATTACTATGCTTCTGATGCCGCTGTTGCTGACAGCATTCGCAAGGCATACGATGAGAGTGGCGAGATTGCGCCTAAGCTTCTCCGCCGTTTTGGGATTACAGAGGGCAACCGCCAGACGCTGCTCCTGGGCATGTTCATGAGTCAGCTGGTGAATCCATATAAGTACACCATCTATCCTGGTTTCTACGAGAGTTGCGGTCCTGAGGGCGAGAAACTTATCGAATATGTAGAAAAGGAGTGGAAGCATCAGCCTCATGTGGGTGAGTTGCCGCTCGATATAGTAGCTCAGACCGAGGCTCATGGCGACAAGGCTGTGGCTGCCATCGATGCCGTAGCGAGTCGTGTAACCGGCAATAAGGATGAGTTCCGCCGTCTTCAGAACGATATGCATTGCTACCGTGCCTTTGCCTATGCTTTCGGCTGGAAGGTGAAGGCGGCTCAGCATGTGCTCAACTATAAGTGGGGCAAGGATATCAAGGAACTGGATGCTGCCGTTCCGCTGCTAGAAAAGAGTTTGGAATATTACCGTCAGCTGGTAGATTTCACCAAGGATACCTATCTCTATGCCAATTCGATGCAGACCGCCCAGCGCCGCATTCCTATCGGAGGTGATGGCGGCAACATGAAGCATTGGAGCGAACTCTTACCAAAATATGAGCAGGAGTTGGCGAATCTGAAGAAGAATATCGCCATGCTCAAGGCTCAGGCTGCGGGTACCTACAAGATGAAGGCAGAGGATATCAAGCCTTTGAAGGATGCAACCCAACAGAAGGGTGCTTTCCAGATGGAGAATATCAATGGCGAGGCTAATTTCAAGATGGTGAAGATAGCCAAGGGTGCCAAGCTCTTCAACGATTTGGATAGTGTAGTGACCGATTTTGCTCCTGAGTTGGCAGGTATGAATGCTTATGTGATGAACAGCAGCAAGCAGCGTGGCGAGTCTACCTCGCTCACCTTCACCACCAAGAAGCCTGTGCAGCTCTTGATAGGTTATTTCCGTGATGACCAGATGAAATATGCCAAGGCTCCTAAGTTGGAGACCGATGCCACTGCCAACGATTACGGTCAGGCAGAGCCTCAACTCACCAGTGCCATCCGCATCGACGGCATGCCACAGGTGAACATCCACAAGTATGAGTTTGCCGCCGGCAAGCATACCCTGCTTTTGCCAAAGGGTTTCCTGCTTGTGCTCGGTGCTACGGGCGATAAGATTACCGCTCGTGATGCCGGTCTCTCAGGTGCCGATAAGGCGATTGATTGGCTGTTCTACTAAATAGAATGATATAATTGGAAGGATAGAGTATAGCACAAATCATGTGTTATGCTCTATCCTTTTTTATTAGGTGAGTCCACTCGAAAAAGTGGGTTCTATTTAAATCAAACGATAACCTTGGGCAGTTATATTCTGTCCTTGGCGTTAATTAACTCTGGAGAATAGTTAGTGTTCATTAGTTGATCAAACAACTTTAGCACGCTATGCGATCATCTTGAAACACTGGGCAATAGAGCAAGAAACATGTGTATATAACGTATAGAAATCTCAATGAAGGTGATTACAATATTTGGATTCTTTTCGTCTTTATGATAATCTTATTTGTTTGTAGTATACTAACATCACGACACAGATGATTGGGAACAGACTATTTATGAAGTTAGATTAAAATATAAAAACAAACCTAAAAGAATCAATTATGAAGAAATTGAAAAATCCTGACGCTATCTCAGGAATTACCTCTAAGGTAATGTTGGTTTCGACTATCTTGTTGACTCCAACAACTATGATGGCAAGTAAAATTCAAGGAGGAATTCAAACACCTCTTTCTGTAGTGCAGCAGTCAAACTCCATCAATGGTACTATTGTTGATGAGCTTGGCGAGCCGATGATTGGTGTAACCATCAAAAAGAAAGGTAGTGGTGTCGGTGCCATTACTGACCTGGATGGCAAGTTTTCTGTAAATGTACCTGTTGGTACAGTCTTGGAAATCAGTTACACAGGTTATAAAACTCTTACTATTTCTGCCAAGCAAAATATGGGAATCAAGATGGAGCCTGATGCTATAGGTCTTGAGGAGTTGGTTGTTGTAGGTTACGGTACACAGAAAAAACGTGACTTGACAGGTTCTGTAGTATCCGTTAAGAATGAAGATGTTGTAGCGGCTCCTACTTCCAACGTAATGGAGGCTTTGCAAGGTAAAATCGCAGGTCTTGATATTACAAAATCCAGTGGTCAGGTTGGTGGCGGAGTAAATATTTTGCTTCGCGGTTCTCGTTCTATCTATGGCGATAACAGTCCTTTGTTTATTATCGACGGACTGCCTGGAAGCTATGATGACATAAGCCCTAACGATATAGAGAGCATCGATGTATTGAAGGATGCTTCATCTACCGCTATCTATGGTTCAGCAGGTGCCAATGGTGTCATCATTATAACAACCAAGCGTGGAGCGAAGAGTTCTAAGACAAGGGTTAATTTTGACGCTTACTATGGTTGGAGTGGTTCTCCTGAGTACAAGAGTGGCATGACTGGTGATGAATGGGTTAATTATTATACAGAGGCGTATAAATATAAAAATGGCGTAGCTCCAGCGAGCGTTTCAGACCTCTTCGGTGGTAACCAGGATTATGTAGATGCTTATAATGCAGGAAAATGGATAGACTGGGTAGATCAGGCTATGGATAATAAAGCTACTACTCAAAAATATTCACTTTCCATCCAGGGTGGAACTGACAAGACAAATGTTTACGCTTCATTGGTGTATAACCGTGACCAGGGATTACTGTCTAATGAGAAACTCAACAAATATTCTGTACGTTTGAACATCGATCAAAAGGTATTTGACTGGTTTAAGGCTGGTGTGTCGACCAATCTCAACTATAGCATCCGTAACCGCGGCGACAACAAGACATTCACAGGAGCATTGAGGGCTTTTCCTCTTGGTGATGTCTTTGATGAATTTGGTGAGTATAACTCTGAGTATATCAATAACCAATACTCTCCTATGGGCGATTATATCAAGAATCAGTATGACAATAATAACCGTTATACTTATATCAATGCAATTGGTTATGCAGAGATTACTCCTTTCAAGGGTTTGTCTTACCGTACTCAACTTAACGGTTCGTTAGGTCATGGCCGCCAAGGTACTTATTGGGGCAATTTGTGTCATGCCAACAGACCTACATATGCAGGTTCGCCACACGCACAGATACAGAACTCAGACAGTTATAGTTATACATGGGAGAATATTCTTTCATACAACTTCAGCATTGCCAATGACCATAACATTGGTGTTACAGGTGTTACTTCTTGGCAGAAGAATTCTAATGAATATACCAATGCAGATGGTAGTGGCCAGGATTTGGACATATGGAAGTATTGGCGTTTGTTGGCAGCTAATAGCCAACGTGTAGAGTCAGGACTGACAACCACCCAAAAAATGTCATACGCCTTGCGATTTAATTATTCCTATAAAGGTAAGTACCTCTTCACTTTCTCAAATCGCTGGGACGGTGTGTCATTCTTCTCTCCAGGCAAGAAATGGGATTCATTCCCTGCTGGAGCATTAGCTTGGCGCGTGTCAGACGAAAGTTTCATGAAAAGCTCAGAAAAGTGGCTTGACAACTTGAAACTCAGAGTGGGTGCAGGTATTACAGGTAATTCTGGTGGCGTAGGTGCTTATTCAACACAAACAAATGCCTATAAATACACTTCTGCCGGCATCACTATAAATGGCAACATAGTGCCGTTCACTCAATATACTGGTACCTATGGTAGTCCTTCTTTGGGATGGGAAAAATCTTATAATTGGAACTTCGGTATAGATATGGCTGTACTCAAAGGACGTCTTGATGGCAGTTTGGATTTCTTCACCACTAAAACACGTGGTTTGCTCTTCAAGCGTACTATGCCTATAACAAGTGGCAGCACAGGTTGGGGCTCTCCTTTGGCTAGCTGGGAAAATATTGCCAAGACTAGCAACAAGGGTGTGGAGTTCACCATCAACAGCCGTAATATCGTTACCAAGGACTTCAAATGGAATACCACATTGACAGGAACTTGGAGCAAGGAAAAGATCGAGAGCTTACCTAATGGTGACTTGATTTCAGAGAATCTTTTCGTGGGTAAACCTATTCATGCTATATACGATTACAAGTATGCTGGTATCTGGGGTACTGATGCTTCACAGGAAGAACTTGATAAGTATGGCGTGAAACCTGGATGGGTAAAGGTTGAGACGATTGAGAAATTTGACGAAAATGGCAATGGTGACGGAGGTGTGCATAAGTACAGCCAGGATGACCGTCAGGTATTGGGACATGAGAATCCTAACTGGATTATTGGTCTTAACAATACTTTCGTCTATAAGGACTTCGACTTGACTATCTATGCAATGGGACGCTTCGGTCAGACTATCTATAGCAAAATGCTCGGTTCATATACAGCAAAGTCTGGAATTGGTACAAATCAAATTTCAGGTATAGACTATTGGACAGAAGAAAACCAAGGTGCTTATTATCCACGCCCTGGTAGTGGTGATGACCAAACGATTGGCAATACAGCCATCAATGTATATGATGGTTCTTTCATCAAGATAAAGAACATCACATTGGGTTATACGCTTCCAAAGAGCATCTCTAAGCATGCACTTATGGAGAAGTGCCGTTTCTATTTTACTGCCTATAATCCTTGGATTTTTGCTATGGACAGTAAGTTGAAAGGTACAGATCCTGAAATGGGTGGCTCGGATACTTTCCCAACTTACAAGCAGTTTGTTTTTGGTATAAATATCACATTCTAAACAATTAAGAAAAATGAAAAAGATGAATTTTAAGAATATATTGTTCTCTGCAGCCCTCGCTGCTGGTGCGATGTCTTTAGCTTCGTGCTCTTTGGAAGAAGAAAACCCTGGTGGTTTTACCATGGAGAACATGGCAGCGAACTCGGTTGAGTCATACCAGTCTTTGCTTAATCAGTGCTATTTTGGTATGGAACGTTTCTTGTATGGTACGGATGGTTTCATGGAATTGACAGAAGGTGATACAGATCTCTGGACTTACCAAGGAAATCAGAATACTTCCTATACTCAGTATTTTTGGTTCTTCGCAGGTGCAGCACCTAACACCACCTATACAAATGGTATCTGGAATTCTCTCTATGATGGTATTGGCAGTTGCAATATGGCTATCAGTTTGGCAAATAAAGCCCCTTTTAAAACTGAGGCTGAAAGAAATGTCAAAGTTGCAGAAGCTAGATTCTTGCGTGCTATCTATTATTTCAATGCTGTAGAGCAGTTTGGTGGGGTTACCATGATTACAGAACCGGCTAGCTCTATGAATTTTGCTCCTACCCGTACAGAACCTCTAACGATTTATAAGGAAATTATCATTCCTGACTTGGAGTTTGCTGTGGAATGGCTGGATAAAGGCAATGACGCAACTACTACACAGCCTACCAAAAAAGCTGCACTTGGAATGTTGGCAAAAGTTTGTCTGCAGACCAAAGAGTATGCTACGGATGAGTATATACCTGAGGCGCTTGATGCAGCTAAAAAGCTGATAACTGACTGTGAGTCGGGTGGCTCTACATATGGTGCTTACATGTATCCTACGTATGAGGAGGTTTTTGCTGAGGAAAATAATAAAGAAAATAAGGAGGCTCTATGGAAGCATCGCTGGTATGCTGGCAGCGATGGACATGGTTCTAGTAATGGTAACTTCAAATTGAATCGTAACGATGAGAAGTTCCTCTGTAATATCAATAAGTTTGGTGCTCGTGAAGACAATCAGACTAGTCGTCTAACATGGGAAGGCAGTCAGGCAGGTATCTTCATGCCAACTCAGTATTTGCTCAATCTATATGTACAGCAGGATGGAACACTAGACCCACGTTTCCACAAGTCTTTCACTACTCAGTGGAACGCAAATCGGAATTATGAGTGGGACGAAAGTTCAAAGAACAACTTTGGTAAGGAAGATGCCATTGTTGGCAAGAAGCTCAATACAGGCGACTTGGCCATCAAAATCGTGATGCCTCAGGATGCAGATTATGCAGCGGAAGTAAGTAAGAAAGCTACAGCCAACTACTTAATAGTAGATTATAAGGATGTATATGATGATGCAAATAAGAATGTGATAACCGAGCGTGGAGCAGGTGAAAACATGTTCCGCTACTTCTATCCATCTCTTAACAAGCATAATAGCAGCAACTATTATGTTGCTAATGCCAGCAAAAAACGTAATGGAAATTTGAATGCTACATTCATCATACGCATGGCTGAGATTTACCTCATTGCAGCAGAGGCTGATATCTATCTAAATGGCGGGGCTAACGCTATGGGCTATATTAATAAGGTTCGCCAACGTGCAGGGGCTACCCCTCTCACTGGTTCAGCTTCTGTTCGTACAGTATTGGATGAACGTGGTCGTGAGTTATGTGGTGAATACTGCCGCTTCTATGATTTGAAGCGCACAGGTATGTTCAAGGACAATTCATATCTACAGGCTACACATCCAGACTTGGCTAGGTATTTCAAACCAGAGTATGCTCTTCGTCCAATTTCAACAACCTTTACAAATGGTATTAATAATGGCGCTGAATACCAGAACCCTGGTTATTAATTTTTTTAGATTTAACTAATATATACTCGAGTAGGAGGTGAATGCTAATAATAGGTGTTTATCTCCTACTTTTTATGGTTAATAATTCTAAAACACATAAACTTTATGTAATTAGTTACAAAAACTATCTCCAAACGTCTTTGTATTTGTAAGATTTAAAATTAATTTGTACTAAAATAAAAATATGAAGATCGAAAGAAAGAGACTGGTACTCTTATCTCTTCTTATCTTTGGCGGCATCACAGCTTTTGCACAGAAAATCAGCCAGAACGTGATGCAGAAGATATACGACGAGGTAAAGACACCTTATAAATATGGTATGGTGGTTGCACCTGAGGACAACTACCACCAGATAGACTGTCCGATGGTGTATCGCGAAGGAAACAAGTGGTATATGACCTATGTGGTATACAACGGCAAGGAGGGAACGGATGGCAGAGGGTATGAAACATGGCTCGCTACCAGCGACGACCTGCTGCAATGGAAAACCCTCGGCAGACTGCTCTGCTATGCCGACAAGGGATGGGATATGAACCAGCGTGCTGGATACCCGGCGCTGATAGACTGGACCTGGAACGGATCTTATGAGATGGCAAAATACAAAGGTCGCCACTGGATGAGCTATTTCGGTGGAGAAGGTACGGGCTATGAGGCCATCCGCAAGCCGCTCAATATGGGTATGGCTTCTACCAAAGGCGATATCACCCAGGCACATCCTTGGGAAACATCCTCTTCGCCTGTTCTCTCTATCAACGACAAGAGTGCACAGTGGTGGGAGAAACTCACCCATTACAAAAGCACCGTCTACTGGGATAAGAACAAGACGCTGGGCAAACCTTTCGTCATGTTCTATAATGCCGGTGGCATCAACCCTGCCAACCAGCTGAAGGCAGAACGCATCGGTATCGCCCTCTCCAGCAACATGACTTCCTGGCGCCGTCTGCCTCTCCGCACAGCCAAGCGAAAAACAGGTAATCCGGTGTTCTTTCATGAGGCTCCGGGCATCATTACGGGAGATGCACAGATCGTGAAGTTCCCGCATTATTATGTCATGTTCTATTTCTCTGCCTATAATCCGGAGAGAAAATATAATGCCTACAATACCTTTGCCGTAAGCCGGGACCTGGTGAACTGGCAGGACTGGGAGGGAGCCGACCTGGTTTATCCTTCCAAACCTTATGATGATATGTTCGCCCATAAGAGTTATGTGCTGAAGCATCAGGGTGTGGTTTACCATTTCTATTGTGCCGTGAACCATGCCGGACAGCGAGGCATCGCTGTGGCTACCAGCGTGCCGATGGGACGTTCGCAGGTTTCTTTCCCGACACCTGAAAAGAAGGGAAAACGACAGATTGTGAGTCTGAATCAGGACTGGCAGGTAACCTTCGGCAAGACTTCGGAAGATAGTATCACGAAGAAGATGGGAACCTTCCGGGTGAATGTGCCCAACAATCTGGACGATTATTATGGCTACCGTCAGCTGAAGCACGGCAACTTGCATGGTACCGCCACTTACGAGAAGCATTTCTCCGTTCATAAACAGACCGGAAAACGCTACTTCCTGCAGTTGGAAGGAGTGGGAACCTTTGCTGCGGTCAAGGTGAACCGCAAGAGCTATCCGAAGGAATTGGTAGGCAGAACCTGCTTTACGCTCGATATCTCGGATGCACTCCGTGATGGCGATAACACATTGAATATCAAGGTAGAACATCCTGCCATGCAGACCAATAACCCTTGGCCTTGCGGTGGCTGTTCGTCAGAGTGGGGATTCTCGGAGGGCAGTCAGCCTTTCGGCATCTTCCGTCCGGTATCGCTCATCGAAACCGATGAGGTGAGGGTGGAGCCTTTCGGAGTACACGTCTGGAACAACGAAGCATGCGACAGCGTCTTCGTGGATACCGAGGTGAAGAACTATTCCGACCATGAGCAGACCATCGAGGTTATCAGCAAATTGGCGCTGAGCAGCGGCAAGACCGCTTTCCGACAGACAGGAAAGATAACCCTGAAGGCAGGCGAGACCCAGGTGGTCCGTCATCAGGCAAAGGTCAGCGATGCCCATCTGTGGAGCATCACGGATCCTTATCTCTATACCCTTTCCAGCATCATCAAGCGAGAGGGCAAGACCATCGATGATGTGGCTACACCTTTCGGCATCCGCTCCATCTCCTGGCCGGTACTCCGACAGAAACAGGCTGCGCTCCGTGGCGATTCAGCCCAGATGGATAAGAAAGACGGCAGATTCTATCTCAACGGCAGTCCGGTTTTCATCAACGGAACCTGCGATTACGAGCATCTCTTCGGTCAGAGTCATGCCTTCTCTCACGAGCAGATTGCCTCCCGTGTCAAGATGATGCGTCAGGCTGGTTTCAATGCCTTCCGTGAGGCTCATCAGCCACATAATCTCTATTACCAGCAGTTGCTGGATGAGCAGGGCATGCTGTTCTGGAGTCAGTTCTCGGCACATGTCTGGTATGATACATCCGCCTTCCGCAAGAACTTCAAGCGTCTGCTGCGCCGCTGGATCAAGGAGCGCCGCAATTCGCCTAGCGTCATACTCTGGGGCATTCAGAACGAGTGTGTGATGCCGAAGGATTTCACCGAGGAGTGTGCTGCCATCATCCGCGAGATGGACCCTACCGCTCAGACCATGCGCGCCATCACCACCTGTAATGGAGGAGAGGGAAGCGACTGGAATGTGATTCAGAACTGGAGCGGAACCTACGGCGGAACAGCCGATAAATATGATCAGGAATTGAAGCAGCCTAACCAGTTGCTGAATGGTGAATATGGTGCCTGGCGCACGCTCGGTTTCCGCAGTTCCGATGCAGAGAATCTGCATGCCGGTGATGCGAAGG
The DNA here is from genome assembly GCF_977051555.1 of Segatella sp. NCBI lineage: Bacteria > Pseudomonadati > Bacteroidota > Bacteroidia > Bacteroidales > Prevotellaceae > Segatella > Segatella sp. Next base: position 44,701 of record NZ_CDRSSE010000003.1, on the reverse strand, counting down.
CTCTGTCAAAAGCCTATACCGAAGATGCCTTTGTATCTCTTCTCAGCAAGAAGGCGATGCTGGCAGAGAGTGCCAAGGACAGCGTCTGCGGTCATTTCCAGTGGCTCTTCGTATCGCATGAGAATCCGGGCAGAGTGCAGCCGGATGAGGCTTACCGCCGCATCGATAAGGTGGGACCGTTCAATTACAAGGGACTTCTCACGCCTTGGGAACAGCCTACCGAAGGCTTCTACTGGTATCGCAACCATTATGCTAAGGTGCAGCCTGATACGCTTACGCCTACAGCTGCCGACCGCAACCGAGATCTTCTGAAACCAGCCGATGGTTATACCTATCTGTATAGAGTGAACTGTGGTGGTGATGCCGTTACTGACAGCTATGGCAGCGAATGGGAGCAGGATGATAGCGTCTATTCTCATTCCTGGGCAGGGCGTTTCGGCATGAATCCGTTTACGGCAAGTCAGGGACGTATCACCTCCCGCATTCATGGTCTGAAATCATCGTCTGCTTCTTCTGGAGTCTCTCAGCATACTGCGGCTTATGATGCACAGCTCTTCCAGTATTTCCGTTGGGGCCGTCATGCGCTGAACTATCAGTTTGCTGTTCCGGATGGAGAATATCGCGTAGAACTCTATTTTGCCGAGCCTTGGCTGGGCAAGCATGAGGGCGCCGGCATCGATTGTGAAGGCGAGCGCATCTTTGATGTAGCCATCAACGATTCCGTGGTAGTAGATGACCTCGACCTTTGGGCTGAGGCTGGCTTTGCGGGAGCCTGCAAGAAGGTGGTAGATATCAAGGTAAAGGGCGGTCTGCTGACCATTTCTTTCCCGGAAGTTAAGGTGGGAGAGGCTATCATCTCTGCCATCGCCATTGCTGCCAAGGGAGAGATAGGAGATGCTGAGAAGTGGGATACCGCCTTCAAGGGCAGCAAGCCTGCGAGCGGAATGAGCAAGACTTACTGGGCTGACCTGGATAAGGATGTGGTAGAGAAATATCCGAAGGAACTGTTGCCTCAGGACAACGAAGTGTTCCCGGCTGTGCGCTATAAGAGCAAGTCCTCAACCTGGACCATCAATCCCGGTGTGGCCCGCGAATACATGTTGCGTTTCCGCTATAAGAACACCACCGGTGAGCAGCAGGTTGGCAGGTTGAAGATTGTGGACAGCAAGGGCATCGTCCTGCTGGATAGAGACATGACCTTCCCTGAAACGCCGAACAAGTTCAAGACCATCGGTACCACTACCGATTCTCAGATCAATGCCGGTACCTATCAGATAATCCTCTCCGGTCTTCCGAACGTTTCGTTTGATTATCTGGAAGTGCAATAAAAGGAAATCTGCGCCATTTGCGAAATCTGCGTGACTTAAGAATCTCACGCAGAAGACGCAGATGGCGCAGTTTTGTTTTTCCTTACGTAAAAGTTTTTTTGAGATAAAAGTCTCAAAGTCTCATTATTTGGTGGAGATATCTTTGTAAGGCGTTGATATGTAGCGATATGTGAAAATGAGACTTCCTAATATCTTTACAAAAAAGTATCATAGAAGTATCATAAAATAGGGAGAAGTATCATGAAATCGGCAATGGGTTATTGTAAAAGACTAGAAAGAAGCGTCAACTATTTCAGTTTTTAGTATCAGTAGTAGCGTCAACTATCTCAGTCTTATAAAATTGATAGTGTCTACTTTTCTAGTTTATAAAGTAAAAAAGTGTCTACTGTGTTTTGGCAGCAAAGTTTAAATTAATTATCCCTTAATGCCAATCTTACAGAGTTTTTTGCCAAGATTGGCAAAAACTGTTCACTCCCAATATACAAAACGGGTTGGCACGTAACTTGCTTCTACATAGAGTGAAAGCCGAAGCCGGAAGGGCAAGGGGAACGATAAGAACCCTAAGTAATGACATTTGAGGGTTTCTTGAAATCCTTGAGCCTCGAAAGCCGAAGCAATCATTATTAAGAAGGATAAATAAAAAAAATGAGAAATCCCGACAGAGCCGGAAGGCGAAGAGAGGATGAGAAAAATAGAATTTGGAGGTTTTACATTATGTTGTTAGCTCGTAGAAATAACAGTGTTTCAAATTGGTTGAACAGTTGGTTTAATGACAACTTCTTTGATACAAGCTTGATGCCACACATGAACGCAACAGCTCCTGCAGTCAACGTCAAGGAAAGTGCTACAGCTTATACAATGGAGGTTGCAGCTCCTGGTTTGAAGAAAGATATGGTCAAGATGAACATCGACAAGGATGGCTATCTGAATGTATCCATCGAGAACAAGGATGAGAAGAAGGAGGAGAAGAAGGAAGAGCATTACTTACGTCGTGAGTTCTCTTACAGCAGCTACTCTCAGAGCTACGCTTTGCCAGAGGATGCTGATCAGGAGAAGATTTCCGCTGAGGTCAGTGATGGTGTCTTGAAGATTGAGATTCCTAAGACTGCCAAGGAGGAGAAGAAAGATGATGTTAAGCACATTGAGGTTAAGTAATATTTTTTTAAGTGCTATCAGCTTTCAAGATGACATTGATTACATCGGGAAAATAATTAAAACTGAGGGGCTAGTCCTGATAATAGGGGCCGGCCCTTTTTTGAATTTATGAATTTAATATAGGAAAGGATCTAGGATGATAAGAATATTTATTTCACTTGTTTTCTGTCTGATGTCAGCCTTTGCCTGTGCGCAGTCAAGCCAGTCAGATGATATGTATCAATGGGGAAAAAACAAGGCCAACGAGCAGTTGGTCAATGATCTTAAGTCACGTCAGAAAGCCCTCTGGAAAGATCAGCGTGACTTGCAAAACCGGATAGATAGTGTGTATTGGGATGAAGCATTGGATGCAATTAAGGATACTACCTTTACCTTTGAAGCTGACAAGGTAGTTTTCCCGTATGGGCAGATTGCCTATGTTAATTCCAACACCAATTTCGTCTCCGTCAATAAGGATGATGCTGTTGTGCAGGTTGCCTTCAATGTTCCCTTCTCCGGACCTAATGGCATTGGTGGAGTTACGGTTCAGGGAAACATAAGTGGATACAAGATTCAAACGGACAAGAAAGGGACTACACAAGTAAGTATGAGTGTTATCGGTATTGGTATTTCTGCCCAAATCTGGATTACCATGTATAAGGGAAGCCATGAAGCCAGTGTGGAGATTCTGCCTAACTTCAACTCTCGTAGGCTCACCCTCAATGGAGTCATACTACCTCTTCACAAGAGTACTGTATTTCAAGGGCGAACATTATAACAAAGAAGCCTGTCTTTATATGCTTTTTGCCCAGACTTGCCCAAGCCTTTGGGTATTTGTGCCCAACTATGTAGGGCATGGTTGCCCAAGGCTTTGGGCATGGATGCCCCTCGTTTTGGTCACTCGTACCAACGTACGTGGTCATCCGTACCCATGTACGTGGGTATGAGTAACCACGTACGTGGGCATAATTGATGCATTTCGTTCGATATTTCGCTTGTTTTGTATGCAGTTTCGCTTGTTTTGTATGATGCTTGCCTGTTTTTTATGATACTTCTCCCTATTTTATGATACTTCGATGAGACTTCTCTTGCTTTTTTCTGAAAAGTATCATTTTTATAAATAGTTAGATATCAAATATATAAACTGATATTTACCTGGGAAAATGAGACTTTGAGACTTTTTTCGTGAAAAAACATTCTTACGTGTGCGCGTGCGAGCGACGGTAAATCTAAAAAGTACTCTTTTTCAGTTACAAAAAATGGGGTGAGGCGTCTTTATTGTATGGACAAAAACGATAAACTGGTAAACTGTTTAAAAAATAAATAATATGATGAACAAACGGAAAATCATGATTATGATGGCTGGGATGGTTTTGCCAATCCTTGCACCTCAGGCTTCAGCCGCTGCAGAGCACCACGACTGGGAAGACCAGCATGTGCTTTCCATCAACCGGGAACCGGCACGGGCTGCATTCATGCCTTATCAGGCAAAGAAGGGAGATAGCCAGATGTCGCTCAACGGCGAATGGAAGTTCAGATGGACGAAGACGCCGGAGGAAAGAATCGTGGATTTCTATCGTACTGACTATAGCTGCAAGGACTGGAAATCGCTCGCGGTACCAGCCAACTGGGAGGTGAACGGATATGGTACACCTATCTATATATCAGCAGGTTATCCCTTTAAAATCAATCCTCCTTATGTGAAGATTGAACCTAAGAAGGACTGGACCACCTACGAGGAACGCAATCCTACCGGACAATATAAACGTACCTTCCAGCTGAAGGCAAACTCGCTGCTGTTCCGGCAGGACCGTCAGACCTTCCTGCGCTTCGAGGGCGTGATGAGCGCCTTCTATGTATGGGTGAACGGTGAGAAGGTGGGTTATTCGCAGGGTTCGATGGAGCCAAGCGAATTTAATGTGACTCCTTATCTGAAGGCTGGCAAGAACGAGATAGCCGTGGAGGTTTACAAGTATAGCGACGGCAGTTATCTGGAAGATCAGGACTTCTGGCGCTTCGGCGGCATCCACCGTGATGTGTGGCTCTATTCCACACCGAATGTCCGCATCCGTGATTTCGCCGTTCGCACCCTGCCGCAGCTCTCTTCCGCTACATCTTCTCCTTGTGATTTCACCCTGCAGATCAATCCGCAACTGGCGGTGGCAGCAGGCGAGAAGGGAGAAGGCTATCGGGTGATGGCGTGGCTGGAGGATGCTGAAGGTAAGGGCGTGATGCTGAAACTGTCGGGAGCTGACAGACCGGAGACTTCTCTGCAGGCTTCTGCCGACGAGATTCTCGACCTGAATCATAAGGCAGCCCTGATGAACGAATGGTATCCACAGAGAGGTGGAAGAAAATTCGAACGTATGGAGGGAGTAGTGGAAAAACCGCATGCCTGGACTGCCGAGACACCTTATTTATATACCCTGAAACTGGCACTTCTCGACAAGCAGGGAAGTGTGGTGGAACAGGTACAGCAGCGCATCGGATTCAGGTGGGTTTCGGTAGAAAACGGACAGCTGATGGTGAATGGAAAACCTATCAAGCTGCGTGGCGTGAACCGGCATGAGCATGATCCGAAACTGGCACGAGTGATGACCGAGGAGATGATGCAGCGCGATATCAGACTGATGAAGCAGGCGAACGTGAATGCCGTCAGAACCAGTCATTATCCGAATGTTTCACGCTGGTATGAGCTGTGCGACAGCGCCGGCATCTATGTGATGGACGAGGCAGATTGCGAGACCCATGGACTCCGTGGTACGCTCACCTCTACTCCCGACTGGAATGCTGCCTTTCTGGACAGAGCCGTGAGAATGGCAGAGAGAGACAAGAACCACCCGAGCATCATCTTCTGGAGCTTGGGCAACGAGAGCGGTTTCGGTGCTAATCATGCTGCCATGGCAGGCTGGCTTCATACCTTCGACCCGACGAGACTGGTACATTATGAAGGTGCTCAGACGCCTTATCAGCCAGCGAAGGGCCTGAGCGAGAAGGACTTTGATGAGACTGACCCGGACTGTGTGGATGTCTTGAGCCGTTTCTATCCCCGTGTGAAGGCAGAGTATCTGAATCCGGGAGTTCCCGAAGGATCTGACAAGGAGAGAGCGGAGAATGCCCGATGGGAGCATCTGCTGGATATTGCGATGAGAAAGAACGATAATCGTCCTGTGCTTACTAGCGAATATGCCCATTGTATGGGTAATGCGCTGGGTAATTTCAAGGAATATTGGGAGGAGATATACAGTCATCCCCGCATGGCTGGCGGCTTTATCTGGGACTGGGTTGACCAGGGCATCTATGCTCCGGGAACCAACCACGTGCTCTATGGCGGTGATTTCGGTGACAAACCTAATCTCAAAGCCTTCTGTCTGAACGGCGTGGTCTTCTCCGACCGCTCGGTATCGGCTAAGTATCAGGAGGTAAAGCATACTTATGCACCGGTGTGGATAACTCAGAAAGGGGATGAAATCTGGGTAAAGAATCATCATTCCCATCTCTCGCTGGAGGGCTTCAGCTGCAAATATCAGGTGACGAAAAATGGGGCTGTCGGTCAGGAGGGTGTGCTGAAAATGCCTTCAGTACAGCCGGGTGATAGTGCAAAGTTATGCAGCTTGCATGATTTCAAAGCGTATAAAAATACGGATTCCCGATTGAATATCTCAGTTATTTCCCAGCAGGGAGTAGAGGTAGGAAGGGAACAGATAGCCCTCAGCGATGACTTGTATGAAGCTGGCAGGAAACTGGCTGCTGATGCCATGAAGCGATACAAGTCTTCCCGCCGTTTGGCAACTTTGTCAACTGCCGAGTTGCTGGCACGCAATATTTCCGTGATTCCTCAGTTCTTCCGTGCGCCAACCGACAACGACAAGAGTTTCGGCAACTGGATTGCGAAGGATTGGAAGAAGACTCATCTCGACAGCACGCTCTCTGCTATCCCGCTGAAGGATGGGGAGTATGTATATCATTATGGTGAGGATGGGGCATCAGATAAGGCTGGTTCTTCGGCATCGGCTAAGTCTGGTGGCAATATCCGTCTCCGTTTAGAGGTAGCTCCTCAGCAGGACGGCTTCGTCGATGTGAAGGCTACCTATAGTTTTGAGGGCAATCTGCCTGAGCTTCCTCGTCTGGGCCTGATGCTGAAGTTGCCAAGAGTGGCTTACGACCAGGTGAAATGGTATGGCAGGGGCCCTTGGGAGAATTATCCTGACCGCAAGCAGTCTTGTCCGATAGGTTGGTATGAGAGCAGCGTGGAGGATCAGTTTACCCACTATCCCCGTCCGCAGGACAACGGCAACCACGAGGACTGTTCGTACATCGAACTGACCAACAAGAATGGTAAGAATGCTCTGCAGGTTATCGCTGCAGGCAATACGCCATTGAGTTTCTCTGCCTTGCCATACAGCGTGGCAGATCTCTATGCCGCCCGTCACGATTTCGAACTGAAACAGTCAGCTAATCCAAACTTCCGCTACACCTGTCTCAGTCTCGACTGTGCTGTCCTTGGCTTGGGTAACAGCAGTTGCGGACCTGGTGTATTGAAGAAATATGCCATTGACAAAACTCGCAGTTATACCCTGCATTTCAAGATGAGAATACTATGAGGCATCAGGTATTTGGGGATGCCGTTTTGAGGTAAATTAATAACTTGTCGGAAAAGGTGCGTAAAAGCTCTTTTCCGACAAGTTTAGTTTTATCATCTGCGAAAGTTGGTGATTTTTGATATGTTTTCGCAGCTTATCTCGAATTATTTGTTTTGCATTATGCAATTTGCATAATTTAATTTGCATAATTCGAGAAATCTTATTATCTTTGCCGCCATAACCAATGATTTAATTAGGTAAAGAGTATGGAGAATCCTTTTATTATCACAGGCAAGATTAAGCCAGAGTACTTCTGCGACAGAGAGGTGGAGGCAGAGAGAATCATCCGAAAGGTAACTTCGGGTGAAAATATTGTGTTGATGGCTGCACGGCGTGTGGGCAAAAGTAAGCTTATTGACTTTTGTCTCGACTCGCCGATGGTCAAGAATGATTTTATCGCCATTTCCATCGACATACTCCGTACTTCGAGCATCCAGGAGTTTGCCTTCGAACTAGGTAAGGCTGTTTTCGAACAGGCGGCTCATCGCAGTCAGAAGATGCTCAAGATGGTGGTCAACACATTGAAATCTATCAATGGGTGTTTTGGCTATGATCCCATCTCGAACACGCCGACCTTTAACCTTTCGCTAGGCGATATCTCCGATCCGCTCTATACCCTGGATGAGATATTTGCCTGTTTGGAGCATGCCGATAAGAAATGTATCGTGGCGATAGACGAGTTCCAGCAGATTGGCTATTATCCAGAGAAGAACATGGAGGCAATATTACGCACTTATGTGCAGAAATGCAGCAATGCCAACTTCATTTTCTCTGGTAGCGAGCGCCATCTCATTACGAAGATGTTCTCCGAAAAGGCGCATCCATTCTACAATAGTGCCGACATGATGAACTTGGAGGTGATACCATACGATAAGTATTTGGAATTTGCGAAAAGTTTGTTTGCCAGGTTCGGGAAGGACGTGGAGGAAGAGGCTGTGCGGGATGTCTATGATACGTTCGGAGGAAATACGTATTATATGCAGAAGGTGTTTCATGAAGCTTTCAACCAGACGGATGTAAAGGGCAAGGCTGACAAGGCAATGGCGGAAGCCATCATCCACATGATGATATTGGACAACGACCGCAAGTTTAGTGAAATCCTGTCGCGTCTCACGCTCCCTCAGAAGGAATTGCTTTATGCAATAGCCAAGGATGGCATTGCCAAGCAGATTACTTCCACGGTTTTTGTAAAACGGCATAATCTACGTTCTGCCAGCAGCGTTCAGTCTGCCATCAAGAAATTGTTGGAGTATCATCTGGTATCTACTTCGTTGGGTACGTACTATATTGATGACCAACTGATGAAGTTGTGGCTGAATTAGCTCTATAATCTGCGAAAGTTGATGTTTTTTGATATATTTTCGCAGCTTATCGGAGTATTTCCGATTTGCTAAATAGTTACAAAATCTGTGTTTATGAGTCTTTATTGATGAATAACAAAATGAATATAAACAAACGTAGAATAAACAATATGTATCTAAAACAAACATTCTTAGCAATAGCTTTGGGGGCGATGGCGATGACTGCTACCGCACAGACGGGTGTTGACACACAGCGACAGTATCTTTCAGGACATGGATGCGATGACATGGTGAACTGGGATTTCTACTGCACAGGTGGTAGAAATGCCGGCAAGTGGACCAAGATTGGTGTGCCTTCCTGCTGGGAACTGCAGGGATTCGGTACCTATCAGTATGGCATGCGATTCTACGGAAAGGCTACTCCGGAAGGTATTGCTGACGAAAAAGGAAAATATAAATATGAGTTTACGCTGCCACAGGAGTGGGAGGGCAAACAGATAGAACTCGTCTTCGAAGCCGTAATGACCGATGCCAAGGTGACCATCAACGGCAGAAAGGCGGGAAATGGCTTGCATCAGGGCGGTTTCTATCGCTTTACTTACGATGTGAGCGACCGCATCTTCTTCGGGAAACATAAGAACAGACTCGAAGTGGAGGTGAGCAAGGAGAGCAGCAACAGTCAGGTGAACATGGCGGAGCGCCGTGCTGACTACTGGAACTTCGGCGGCATCTTCCGTCCTGTATTCATCGTGGCAAAACCTGCGCAGAACATCGACCGTGTGGCGATTGATGCCAAGGGCGATGGTCATTTTATGGCAGACTGCTACCTGAACCGTGCCGTCAAGGGGGCGAAGGTGAAGACCGAGATTCTGGATGAGAAAGGAAAGGTGGTGGCATCGAACGTAGCTGATGCCAGAAACAGCGATGAGGCGCATGTCGACTTCCGGACGAAGGCACCTAAGCAATGGACTGCCGAGACCCCACATCTCTATACAGCCGTCTTCACACTCCAGGATGCAGCAGGCAAGACGCTCCACAGAGAACGTCAGAAGTTCGGCTTCCGTACCATCGAATACCGTGCCAGCGATGGCGTTTATATCAACGGTCAGAAAGTCATCTTCAAAGGTGTGAACCGTCACAGTTTCCGTCCGGAGACCGGTAGAACGCTGAGCAAGGCAAAGAATATAGAGGATGTGAAACTCATCAAGAGCATGAACATGAATGCCGTGAGATTGAGTCATTATCCTGCCGATCCGGAGTTTCTGGAGGCTTGCGATTCGCTCGGTCTCTATGTGGAATGTGAGTTGAGCGGCTGGCATTGGGCGCATCCTACCATCGTGGGCAAGCAGCTGGTGAAGGAGATGATTACCCGTGATGAGAACCATCCTAGCATCATCTTCTGGAGCAACGGAAACGAGGGTGGTTTCAACTATGAACTGGAACCAGACTTTGCGCTCTGGGACAAGCAGAAGCGTGTGGTTCTCTATCCTTGGGCTAACCGCAACGGCTTTGAAACCAAGCACTACCGTTCTTATGGCGAGACCCAGGAGTATATGCGACAGAAGGAAATCTTCATGCCTACCGAGTTCCTGCATGGTCTGTATGACGGCGGACATGGAGCAGGACTGAAGGATTACTGGGACATGATGATGGCGAACCCTCGCTGTGCCGGCGGATTCCTCTGGGACTTGATGGATCAGGGTGTGGTGCGTACCGATAAGAACAATTATGTAGACTGTATGGGTAACTTCGGAGCCGATGGTATCGTAGGCCCTCATGCCGAGAAGGAAGGTTCTTTCTATACGATTAAAGAGGTATGGTGCCCGGTACAGTTGACTTGGAATGATGTGGAGAAAGGTGAACTCACCTTATCTAATCAGTATAACTTCGTAAATCTGAAGGATTGCCGCTTCTCCTATCGTCTGTTGCAGATGCCAGCGATGGGCAGCACTCAGGTCAAGGTATTGAAGCAGGGCAATATCTCTTCTCCGGATGTAGCTCCGGGCAAGGAAGCCCAGGTGAAGATACCGATGATGGCGAATGCTGATGTGGTAGAAATCAAGGCTGTGAACCATGAAGGTGAGGAAATCATGACATGGAGCAGGGAAGTGAAGAGTGAAGAACGAAGAGTGATGAATTCTAGTGCTTCAAGTACTTCAAGTGCTTCATCTGCTGCTTATGCTGAACAGACTGATGCTGTAGAAGTGAAGGCGGGTGGAAGAACTTATCGCTTTGCCAAGAAAGATGGCAGACTGATGGGCGTTGAGGTTGGCGGCAAGGCTATCTCGCTGAGCAACGGACCTCGATTCATGGCTGCCAGAAGAAGTGACCGCAGCCTGGACCAGTTCTATAATCATGATGATAAGGAGGCTGAGAAGAAAAAGACACTCTATACCGAATTTGTTGACCAGGGTTCTTTCGCTGGTTTCGAATGGAAGGAAGCGGAGGCAAAGCTGGTGGCTACATATCAGCATGGATCACTCGATGAGGTAGACTGGCAGTTCCTTTCTGACGGTTCGGTGGCTGTAACCTGCCATTACAATTTCGGTGGCGTGGTAGATATGATGGGTATGGCTTTCGACTATCCGGAAACCAAGGTCCGCAGCAAGGCTTGGGTGGGCAACGGTCCTTACCGGGTTTGGCAGAACCGCGAACAGGGTCCGCAATACGGCTACTGGCAGAACGATTATAATGACCCGATTCCTGCCGAAAGCTGGGATTATCCTGAGTTTAAAGGCTACTTTGCCAACGTGAAGTGGATGCAGCTCAAGACCGATGAAGGAAAGATTGGCTTCTCTGGTCTGACTGCCGATGAGCACATGGGTGTTTATACCCCTCGTGATGGTAGAGACGGACTGCTCTATACCTTGCCACAAACCGGTCTGGCAGTCTTCAAGGTGATACCTTCAGTAAGAAACAAGGTGAACACTACCGACCTCAACGGACCTTCAGCCCAGCCAAAATGGCTGAACGGCAAAGGCAAGGCAGAGTTTACTTTGAACTTTGAGCTTTGAACTGTTAACTTTAAACTGTTAACTTTTAACTGTTATGAACTGTTATGAATAAGAAAAAACGATATACGGTGATGGCATTGTCGGCGCTTCTGGTAGCGTCGACAATGGCTCATAATGACGAGGCTAAGCCCTGGACCTTCTGGTACTGGATGTATGGCGCCGTTTCCAAGGCTGGTATTCATGCCGATCTGGTCGGTATGAAGAATGTTGGCTTGGGCGGTACCTATCTGATGCCGATCCGTGGTGTCAGCGAACGTCCGGAGTATCAGGGCGAGGCGGCACAGTTGTCACCTAAGTTCTGGGAGATGGTGGATTACTCTTTCCAGCAAGCCGACTCCCTGGGTCTTGACATGGGCATCCATATCTGCGATGGTTTCGCCCTGGCAGGCAATCCGTCTATCCTTCCTGCCGAATCGATGCAGAAGGTGGTATGGACCGATACCATTGTGGGTGGCGGTAAGAAGATAGAAGGCATGCAGATGTGGCAACCCGAAAGTTATAAGGACGGGAAGTTGCAGCCTGCCGGAAGCGAGGGCGGATATTATCAGGATATCGCTGCCTTTGCCATCCGATGCAAGGAGAAACCCCAACTCTTCAAACCAGAGAAGATAGAATATACCGAGGCTGTTTCTACCGCCAAGGGCTATTATCTGGCAGCGAAACCTGCCTCTATCACCTATTCGTTTCATAAACCTGTTACGGTGCGCAGCATGCGGGTGGTGCCTAACGGCAACAACATCCAGTCGCAGCGCCTCCTGGTGCAGGCATCTGATGACGGCATCAACTTCAGAGACATCAAGCAACTGGTGCCACCCCGTCAGGGTTGGCAGAACACGATGTGTGATTATACCTTCAGTTTGCCGACTACCACCGCCCGCTATTTCCGATTCTCATGGACTCCGGAAGGTACAGAGCCGGGAGCAGAAGACCTGGATGCTGCCAAATGGAAACCGCTGCTGAAATTGGAGAATATCCTCTTGAGCAACCAGCCGATGATTAACCAGTATGAGGGAAAATCGGGTGCCGTATGGCGTATCGAAACCGATGCGGCAGCTAAGAGCGAGACCGTGGCGATGACAGATGTGCTGCCATTGAAACTGGAAAATGGAATGGTGATGGGTGTTATGGTGAACGGCAACCTGATGAATAAGTTGCCTAAGGGCACCTGGCGACTGTTGCGAATGGGACATACTTCAACAGGACAGACCAATGCGACAGCCGGAACCGGTAAGGGACTCGAAGTGGATAAGTTCTCACCGGCAGCCGTCAGGAAACTTTTCAATTCCTGGTATGCATTGTTCCTGAACCGTCCGCACAGCGATGTGGTGAAGTATCTGCACATCGACTCCTGGGAGTGTGGCAGTCAGAACTGGGGCTATCAGTTTGCCGAGGAATTCAAGGCACGCCGCGGTTACGACCTCATCCCATACCTCCCGATTATGGCAGGTGTTCCGATGGAGTCGGCTTCCAGATACGAACAGGTGCTGAAGGATATCCGTCTCACCATCAATGACCTGGTAAACGAGAAGTTCTTCAAGACCTTTACTGATTTGGCTCATGAGCAGGATATAGAAGTATCTCACGAGAGTATCGCACCAACCTTCCCTGCCGATGGTCTGCAGCATTATCAGTATGCCGACAATCCGATGGGAGAATACTGGCTCAATTCGCCTACTCACGATAAACCCAACGATATGCTCGATGCCGTGAGCGGTGCACATATTTATAATAAGAACATCGTTCAGGCAGAGGGATTCACCGAGGTTCGTGGTGTATGGAACGAGACACCAGCCATGCTCAAGCCGATGCTTGACCGCAATCTGGCACTCGGTATGAACAAACTCTTCTTCCATGTAACTGCCCATAATCCTTGGATGGACCGCAAGCCGGGAATGACACTTGATGGTATCGGTCTCTTCTTCCAGCGCGACAATACCTGGTATCCTGAGGCACGTGGTTTTGTGGATTATATCACCCTGTGTCAGAATTATCTGCAGCAGGGCAGACCGGTGGTAGACATCGCCGTGTTTACAGGCGAAGAGATTCCGAGCCGTTCGCTAACTCCGGATAAACTCGTTCCGATGCTTCCTGGCGTATTTGGTGCTGAACGGGTGGCAAGTGAACAGAAACGTATGGCTAATGTAGGCATTCCGATGGAGGAATCGCCAGTGGGAGTAACCCATTCGGCGAATATCCTCGATCTGAAAGACTGGTGCAATGCCCTGCATGGCTACAAATATGATTCGATGAACAAGGATGCCTTGCTGAAATGGAATTTCGAATACAGTCCGAAGGGCAAATTGCCTGGAAATCAGGATTACCGCATTCTTGTGGTTCCGCAGCCGGCAAATACCCTGTCTGCCGAGGTAAAGGCGAAGATAGAGGAGTTGCGCGAGGAAGGCATCATCATCATCGACAAGCCTTATCAGGCAAAGGACTTCTCTCAGTATGGCATCGAACCGGATGTCGTTCTGCCCGAAAATATGGATTATGCCCACCGCTGTGTGTTGGAGGCAACAGGCAGGAAGGACATCTATTTCCTGACCAATCAGGAGGATAAGGAGCGACTGATTACGGCAACCTTCCGTACCAGGACTTCCAAAATCCGCCAGGTTGTGAAATTGAGTCTGCCTACTTATGGTTCCGCTTTCGTTATCCTCTCGAACAAGGAAGACATGCAGGTTATCAGTCAGACAGGTCATAAACTGGTTGAAGAAGAAGGTGTAGGTTTTACAGAAAACTATCCTTCTGTGCTGGCTGTAGCCGACAAATGGAAGGTTCATTTCGATGATATCCGCAAAGATACCACCGTAACGCTTCCTTTCGACTGGTCGAAGTCGGCAGATGAGAAGATGAAGTACTACAGCGGTCACGTTACCTTTACCTCTTCTTTTGAATGGGGCGATTCCATTCCGGTTTCAGATGAAGAGAAAATGGAAGTTCCAGCCGAGAAAAAGAAGACGGCTTCTTCTACTGACGGATTCATCAAAATCCAGTTGGGCAAAATTGGTGATGTGGCACGTGTGCTGGTCAACGGCAAGCAATATGGTTATGCCTGGACAGCTCCTTACGAGGTGTATGTTCCGAAGCGCGACCTGAAGAACGGCAGCAACGAAATACAGATTGTTGTAGCCAATACCTGGCACAATGCGCTGCAGGGTGCTGGCGAAGGAAAGGCTCCGTTTAAGGGAATCTGGACCAATGCCAAATATCGCACTAAGAGCAAGGCGCTCCTGCCTGCCGGATTACTTTCCACGATTAAAATCGTGTATTAGTTAATAGTTGATAGTTTATAGTTAATAGTTAATAGTTGATAGCAAAACTGCTCATTTAACATTCAACACTCAACATTCAACATTCAACACTCAACATTCAACACTTAACATTGAATAAAATGAAGAAACTGTTATGTTCGGCTCTGCTGCTTGCCATGACTCTGGCAGCACAGGCAGAAGTGAAACTGCCAAAGATCTTTGGCGACAATATGGTATTGCAACAGCAGACAGAATGCAACCTCTGGGGTACTGCTGATGCCAACAAAATAGTGAAGGTTCGTGCTTCCTGGAATGGCAAGACCTATAAGGCGCAAGCCGATGCTCAGGGAAAATGGGCTTTGCAGATAGAGACTCCCCAGGCAGGCGGTCCTTATGAACTGAGTCTGAGCGATGGTAAGGAACTCAAACTCCGCGATGTGCTGATAGGTGAGGTATGGATCTGTGCCGGTCAGAGTAATATGGAGATGCCGATGAAGGGTTTCAAGGCGCAGCCGGTAGAAGGTGCACCGGAGGAATTGATGCAATGTCACGACCGTCAGTTGCGCCTCTTTACCATCAAGCGCAATGCCCGTTTGCAACCCGTAGATTCTATATCGGGTTCCTGGAAGGAAGCCAACTCGGCGAGCGTAAGGGAGTTTAGTGCCACCGCTTATTATTATGGAAAAATGCTGCGCAAGGCTTTGGAGGTTCCGGTAGGTCTGGTGGTTACTTCCTGGGGCGGTAGTGCCTGCGAGGCATGGATGAACAAGGAATGGGTGAAGAGCGATTGGCTCAAGGCTTTTCCCAAGCTTCATACGCCATGGAACGAGGCTGACGTGAATAAGTATCAGCAGCGCTGTCCTTCCGCACTCTATAATGGTATGCTTCATCCTATCATCGGTTATACCATGAAGGGCGTTATCTGGTATCAGGGAGAGGATAACTGCAACCGGTATGCTACTTATGCCGACCAGATGCATACCCTGGTAAACGGTTGGCGTAAGGAATGGAAGCAGGGGGACTTTCCTTTCTATTATTGTCAGATTGCACCCTACGATTACAGTCTGATAAAATGGAAGAACAACAGTGCCCTGCTCCGTGAACAGCAGTTGGAGGCAGAGAAGCGCATCAGCAACTGCCGTATGGCGGTATTGATGGATGCCGGTCTGGAATATGGCATTCATCCCCGTAAGAAACAGCAGGCTGGCGAGCGTCTGGCTCTGCTTTCTCTTGCCAATACTTACGGTCAGAAGGGATTGCCTGATTTCGCTGTCTACAAGAGTGTAGAATTCAAGGGTGATACCGCTGTAGTCAGCTTCGATCGCAGCAAGGAGTGGGTTTACTTCAACAATGGTCCTAAGAGCGATAACTTCGAGATTGCCGGCGAAGACCAGATATTCCACAAGGCACAGGCTTGGATTTCCCGTAACAAGGTTTATGTAAAGAGCGAGGAAGTGAAGAAACCTGTGGCTGTGCGCTATGCGTTCAAAAACTGGGTTGTAGGCGATCTCTTCCACGATGGTCTGCCTGTCAGCTCTTTCCGTACGGACGACTGGGAAGTAAAGTGATAGTTAATAGTTTATAGTTAATAGTTGATAGATGAGATATTACATATTGATGGCTATGATGCTTTTGCTAGGCGCAGGCTCGGCAAAGGCATCGGCTTACGATGATACATCGGTGGCGGGGTTATTCCCTGTCAGCAACCAGGGGCGCGAGGTGTGGAATTTCAATCCCAACTGGCGATTCCATCTGGGTGATGTGCAGGGCGCAGAACGTGCCGACTATGATGATGCAAGCTGGGAGGTAGTTTCTACCCCTCATAGTGTGAAACTGGAACCTGCTGAGGCTTCGGGTTGCCGCAACTATCAGGGTATAGCCTGGTATCGCAAAAACTTTATCGTGCCGGGCAATCGCTCTGAAATCTATTTCGAGGCGATAATGGGCAAACAGAAGATTTATGTGAACGGCAAACTGGCTAAGGAGCACTTCGGCGGTTACCTGCCTGTTATCGTCAACCTGAAAGAGCAGGGATTGAAGAAGGGCGATAAATGTGTGGTGGCTGTGATGGCTGACAACTCTAATGACAAGAGTTATCCTCCAGGCAAACCGCAGTATACACTCGATTTTGCTTATCATGGTGGTATCTATCGCGATGTGTGGCTCATCAATAAGAAGGATGTTTCCATCACCAACGTGATTGAAGCCGACCGCCGTGATGCCGGCATCTTTGTTCATTTCTCGGATATTTCTGAGAAGCAGGCTAAGGTATTTGTGGATGTCGACTTGCAGAATGTGGGCGGAAAGGCACGCAAGGTGAAGGTGGAGCAGAGTCTGCTGGATGCTTCGGGCAAGGTGCTCAAGACCATTTCGCAGAATGTGCTCCTGGCTGCTGGCGATGCACATCAAACCGTCAAGCAGATGTTCCTGGTGAAGAATCCGCATCTCTGGTCGCCGGAGACACCTTATTTATATAGTGTGGTTACCCGTATCAAGGACGGTAAGCAGGTATTGGACGGTGGAAAGACCAAGTTGGGTATTCGCAGTTTCGAGTTTCGTGGCAAGGAAGGCTTCTGGCTCAACGGCAAGAAATACCGCCAGTTTGTTGGTGCCAATCGTCATCAGGATTTTGCCTATGTGGGCAATGCACTTCCCAACAGCCAGCAATGGCGAGATGTGCTCCGTCTGAAGAATGCAGGTTTCAACATTATCCGTACTGCCCACTATCCTCAGGATCCGTCGTTTATGGATGCCTGCGATGAACTCGGTATCTTCATCATCGTGGCTACTCCGGGTTGGCAGTATTGGAACAAGGACCCTCAGTTTGCAGAGCGCGTGTTCCAGAATACCCGTGAAATCATCCGCCGCGACCGTAATCATCCTTCGGTATTGATGTGGGAGCCTATCCTGAATGAGACCCGCTATCCTAAGGATTTCGCCCTGAAGTCGCTGCGGCTGACCAAGGATGAGTATCCTTATCCATACCGTCCTGTGGCTGTTGCCGACTGGAATTCGGCAGGTGTCAAGGAGAATTATGATGTGGTTTACGGATGGCCGGATATGGATATGAGCGACATCAGCCAGTGTGTCTTTACCCGAGAGTTTGGTGAGTATGTGGATGACTGGTATGCGCACAACAACCTGAACCGTGCCAGTCGCAGCTGGGGTGAGAAACCGATGCTGACGCAGGCTTATTCTCTGGCAAAAACTACCGAGGAGATTCATACACCGGGACAGTTTATCGGCGGTTGCCAGTGGCATCCTTTCGACCATCAGCGTGGTTATCATCCAGATCCTTACTGGGGCGGTATCTACGATGCATTCCGTCAGAAGAAGACTGCTTATTATATGTTTGAGTCACAGCGCAGCGACCAGCCTTTCGTGCATATCGCTCACGAGATGACCCAGTTCAGCGATGCCGATGTTACGGTATTCTCTAATTGTGACAGCGTTCGTCTTACCACCTATCAGGGTGCTCATACCTATACTTTGCCTGTTCTTCATCCTACGGCAGCCGCCTTCAATGCCCCTGTGGTATTCAAGAATGCCTGGGATTTCTGGGAGGCTCGCGAATACAGTTATAAGAAGAAATTGCCTCAGATGGTAGTGATGGTAGCCGAAGGTTTTAAGGACGGCAAGGTGGTTTGTACCGACCAGCGTATGCCTTCCCGCCGCAGCACCAAGCTCCGTCTTTATGTTGATGAGATGGGCAAACCGCTGGTGGCTGATGGCAGCGACTTTGTGGTTGTGGTAGCCGAAGTGACCGATGATAACGGTCATGTTCGCCGTCTGGCTAAAGAGAATATCCGCTTTACCCTGGAGGGTGAGGGCGAAATCATCGGCGATGCCAGCATCAATGCCAATCCGAGAGCCGTAGAATGGGGTAGTGCTCCTATCCTGGTGCGCAGCACGATGAAGCCGGGCAAGATTAAGATTCATGCCGAGGTTCTGTTCCCGGGTACTCATGCTCCTACTCCTGCCGACCTGGAGATAGAAAGCGTACCTTATCAGGGAACCATGATGATGGGTACAAAGTCTGCCAAGTCTGCCACTTCATCATCTGTTCAGAATGCTTCTTCTGCCACTTCTTCTTCTCATGAGTTTACACCTGAGCAGAAGGCAAAGATGCTGAAAGAGGTAGAAGATCAGCAGGCTGATTTCGGTATCAATAATTAATAATGCGTAACCGGAGTGTTCTATGCAGAAGATTCCGTACGTAATCGTTATCGTCTTGAAATCTTCAAAAAACAGAAAGTTTATTGGGGATTTCAAGACTTTTTTTGTACTTTTGCATACGTGAAACGATATTTTACCATACTTCTCTGTTCGCTTTATGCCTTGTTGGGTATGGCACAGAACAATATGCAGGTAGCTCATTATTCTACGAAGGAAGGGTTACCTCATGACATCGTATACTGTTCTCTGAAGTCGGAAGACTGTTTCCTGTGGTTTGGAACCTGGTTTGGATTGTCGCGTTTTGACGGTTCCCGTTTCTATAATTATTCTGATGCTTATACTCCCTCTTCCGATCAGCCACCCCGTAAGGTAGAATGGTTGGCAGAAGATGGCTTGGGCAATCTGTGGATCAAAACGCTCGACTGGAAACTCAGCGTCTTCTTCAAGCAGACCGAACGTTTCGAGGATGTCTATGATGAACTGAAACCTTATGCCCGTAACCTGCAGGTCATCAAGATTCAGGCTGAGGGGACCGGCAAGGTGCTCTTGTTGACCAAGGACAAGACTCTGCTTCTAGCCGAAACCTTAAAGGATGGAAGCATCCGAATCAAGACGCTGGTAGATGCCCGAAAACATATCAATACGTTCAATTATCAGTTGCGCCAGGATGTGGTACAGCTGAAGGCTTCGCGTGCCAACTATGTAGGAAAGGATTATCAAATCTATTCCGTTCCTGTTACTGCGAAAACCAGGAAGTGGACGCTCGGTATGTGGCAGCAGTATTTTGCCCGTAAATCAAAGGAACATTATATTTATCATACCCAGAACGGATGTGTGTGGCAGATGGATGAGTCGCATACCGCCCTGGTGTGCCGTAATCCGAAGACCGGATGGGAGCGCCGTTATCCGGTTTCGGGCGTAGGTAAGGTGGTGGAGCCTAAGTTCATCGCCACCTCTCATCATGGTTACTTCTATCTTTCCGGTGCTGGCGAAATTATCTATATTGATCCGCAGACGATGGAAGGCGTTAACCTGGCTTTCCTTCCTAAGTTCCAAGACCATAAGCCAGATAGCCACTTCTTGCACATGAACCTGGACAAGGACGGACTGTTGTGGCTCACTTCTGCTGATAATGGTATTTACCGTGTCAGTTTCACCCCCAACCAGTTCCGTGTCATCCCTTTGCCGGATGGTGATAAGAGTGGAGTGAAAGCCATCTGCCAGTTGAAGAATGGTGATGTGCTGGTGGGTGCCCGTAGCAAGAATGTTTATCTGTTGGATATGCAGGGCAGGGTGAAGCAGGTGTTCGATTATGCCCATCATCAAATCGGCAGCATTTATCATGCCATGTATGATGACAGGCAGAATCTCTGGCTCTCTACCAAGGGAGACGGATTGGTAAAACTGACTCCCGATGCATCCAAAATAATTGGTTACCGTATCGACCATTACCGTCATGATGCCCGGGATCCTTATTCCATCAGCGGCAACAATGTCTATATGACCTATCAGGATTCCCGCCATCGCGTCTGGGTGGCTACGCTGGATGGAGGACTCAATCTGCTGCAGGAACAGGGCGGAAAGGTGCGCTTCTATAATAAATATCATGGTATGAAAAACTATCCGGGTTACGGGCTCTACATGGATGCCCGCAACCTGGTAGAGGACAGCCATCAGAGAATGTGGGTAGGAACGATGGACGGACTGATGTCTTTCAAGATAGATTTCAAATCGGTCGGCGACCTGCGTTTTGAGACTTATCGCAATACCGAAATCAATACCCGTGCCAATAGTGATATCTATGGTCTTTACAAGGATAGCAACAAGCAGGTTTGGATGTGTACCTTTGGTGGAGGTCTGAGCCGTCTGGACGGTTTTGATGAAGTGACGCATCTTCCTATCCTTACCTCTCTGGGAGCCAAGGAAGGTCTGCATAATGATGTGATTATTTCGATTTTAGAGGATAAGATGGGCCGCCTTTGGCTGGTAAATGCCGATGGCTTGTCATGCTATGAATATAAGTCTGGCCGCATCCGCCATTTTGACAATTCCGACGGTTTCCCTGATGTCCAGTTGGAGGAATCTTCAGCGGCTCTGATCCAGAATGGGGAGATATGGCTGGGGTGCAAGGAAGGAATCCTTGCTTATCAGCCGGAGCGTATCCATACCACCCGACTGCAATATCCTATATATATAATAGGTGGAGAGGTGAACAACCGCGATATCCGCAGTTTCAACCAGCCAGCCATCTTGGAGAAGTCGATGGTTTATACAGATCATCTCACTCTGCGTCATTCCCTGTCGATGTTCACCTTGGAGTTTGCTGCTCTGAATTTCTGCAATCCGGAGCGCATCAGTTACCGTTACCGGCTGAAGGGTTACGACCATGACTGGCATTATGCCGGCAAGAACCGTCTGGCTTCCTATACCAATGTGCCGTCGGGAACCTATCAGTTTATCGTAGAGGTGATGGATGCCACCAATCCTGATTCTCACAGCACGAGAGAACTGACCATCACCATACTTCCACCTTGGTGGGCTACGTGGTGGGCTTATCTCATCTACATCATTCTGATATCCGTAGTCAGCTACTATGCTTTCCGCTATGCGAAGTATCAGATTCGGCTGAAGAACAATATCTACATCCAGAACCAGCTGGCAGAGTATAAGCGCAAGTTTAATGCCGAACAGCAGGATAAGCAGTTTGTCGACAAGGTGCACCGGTTTATGGAAGCCAACCTGACCAATGCAGATTTCGAGATAGATATGCTGGCACAGGAATTGGGAATGAGCCGTTCTGCCTTCTTCAAGAAGACGAAGGCTGTGATGGGCTGTTCGCCAAGCGATATGGTGAAGGATTTCAAACTGAGTCATGCCGTAGAACTGCTGAAGCATTCCGACCAGAGTATCACCGATGTAGCCTACAGTTGCGGCTTCACCGATGTAGGCTATTTCGGCAAGTGTTTCCGCAAGAAATATGGCATGTCGCCAAGAGAATATGTAGCACAGCAGCAGGAGAGTGGAATAAAAAAATAAAGTTTTTTATAAAAAATCTCAAAAAAGGTGATTACAGCGTGAACCAATGTGCGTCTTTTAGGCAGTTGAAACAAACAAAATTAAATGTTAACTAATCGATTTTTACCTAAAAGGCAAATGAAACAAGTGTCTTATCATAGTAGGTTTGTATTGGTTCTGTTATTTACGTTTTTGAACACTTTACCAATATGCTCACAGGCGGCAACTCCTAGGTACAGGATAGCTGCTTGCGATTGGATGATGCTGAAACGTCAGAAGCTGGGCGAGTTTAAACTGGCTCACGAATTAGGAGCTGATGGCGTTGAGGTTGACATGGGCGGATTGGGTAAACGCGTGTTATTTGATAACCAGCTTAGAGAACCACAACAGGCAGAAAAATTCCAGGCTGCAGCCCGTCAGTATGGCGTAGCTGTTCCTTCTATGGCGATGAGTGGCTTCTTCGCCCAGAGTTTCCTGACTCGTGATAATTATCAAGACCTTTTGAAAGATTGTTTCCAGACGATGAAACTCTTTGGCAGCAAGGTGGCTTTCCTTCCACTCGGAGGTAGCGGAAAAGACTGGCAGCAGGAAGGCTGTGCAGCATACCAGCAGATGGTTTCCCGCCTTCGCACAGCCGGCGAGATGGCTAAGCAGGAGGGTATCACCATTGGTATCAGAACGGGAATGGGAGCTAAGTTTGATAAGAAACTGCTGAAGAAAGTAGGCAGCAGTCAGATTAAGGTCTACTACAATTTCCAGGATGCAGCCGATCATCATCGTGATATCTGCAAGGAACTCAGGAAGTTAGGCGCCCAGCGTATCGTCCAGATACATGCTTCCAATACAGATAGCGTAAATCTTCAGGAAGACCCGGAGATTAATCTTCCGAAAATCAGGAAGACGCTTGACAAGATGAAATGGAGCGGCTGGCTGGTGGTAGAGCGGAGCCGTGATGTAAACAGAGTAAGAGACGTGAAATATAATTTCGGTAGAAACATCGCTTACTTAAAACAGGTATTTCAAGAGAGGTAACAGTTTCGGGGAATAACTGGCAAATTACTTTTTTATGATTAGTAAAGTATAAATCGTGTTAGAAAAGAAATAAATAAAATTATAGTTAAACCTAAAAAAGACAATTATGAAGAAAAATCATTTCATTGCGCGGAAAGGACTCTTCTCTCTGGCACTTGCTGCTGTAGGAGCGATGTTCTTGGGTTCGTGTGCCGTTGATGGTTTTGATGACAAAGAAAAGTTTGACAATGGTGTGTCCGGCGTCAAGCTGGAGTCTCCAGAACTAGCAGTAAAAACGGTAGCAGCATCGGATGGCTCTGACAAATTACAGGTGTCATGGCAGGTAGTCTATGGCGCAGGTGGTTATGAGTGTAAGGCTTATAAAGTTGATGATCCTACTAATCCAGAGGTAATCGTTGATACTATCATGGATGGTACTTCTTTCCAATTTAAGTTAGCTGAGGATACTAAATACAAGTTCTCAGTTCGTACTTTGGGAAATGAAAAGCAGAATAATACAGAGGCTGACCAAGCTACGGAGATGTCTTATAGCACATTGGTGCCAGCAATGACAATCCCTGCAGGGTCTGACATTGCTGAGTTTATCAAGGTAAACTTGCAGAACTCAGACAAGGAACAGGCTTTCGAATTGGAAGCTGGTGCTACGTATACTTGTAATGATGAAGTAGATTTCCAAGGAAACAAAATGACTCTCCGTGGAGATAAGCTCAACCATGCTTTGGTTACTATGGGTGAGAATGGTGTAATCCGTACTTCTGCTCAGTTGAAGGTGAAGTTCATCAATTTCGACTGTACAGCAATGAAAAACAAGTGGGGCGTTATAGAAATGTCTACAAATCCTCCTGTTTCTTGTTCTGCGGAATCGCAAAATATTGTTTATGGTAAAGGTGGAAATAGTAGTAAATTCGCTGATTGCTACGTTCTTCAAGATCCTATTATACTGTCAGAGTGTGCCTTCAAAAATGTACCTAGTTGCCTTTATGCCGTAGGTAATTGTACATGGGGAATTGCAGATTTTAGAATTTTGAATTGCGTGGTACAGTTGGATAATGATGGTAAAAAGAATTCTCAGGGTTCTTTAATTAGTGCTTATTCTGCCAATTATGTGGCACCTTCTGGTGGTACATGGTGGAGTGGTGGATGCATACAGAATCTTACGATTAAAAATAGTACAATCTATAATATAAAGAGCAATAGCAAAAACTATTTTATGCGTTTTAATAATAAAGATATTGATGCAATTTTCCCTACAGCTAGTGGCTCTGTGACAATGTTGGATAATACAATATGTAAGGTTTTTGATGGCAGGAATTGGGCGGATAGAACTCCAAATAATTCTAAGTACAAGATTACCTATGATAACAATGTGTTCTATGATTGTATGAAATTGGAGAAACTCTTCCAAAGTAACTGTTCTTTTACTTATCATCAAGAGCTTAATACTTGGGGTGGAACAAAGACTATTGGTGGAACAGATAAGGCTAAATGGGTTACAGAGGATGATCCAGGCTTTTCCTCAGAAACATTTAAGGAACTCGACTTCACACAGCCTAACTATGGTATCAATTTCAAGGCTACCGGTGCGATTTCAAGTACAATCGGTGATCCACGTTGGAAATAATTTAAACTATCTAATCTCGAAACAAGATGAAACGTAAATATATAAAGACATTGGCCTTTGGTATGGCACTTACCTGTGCTGTGCCTGCAATGGCTCAAAATAAAGTAGTGCAGGGTACTGTACTCGATGACCTCGGTGAACCTGTTATCGGTGCTACCGTAAAGGTTGCCGGTACCAAGACTGCTGTGATTACCGATATGGATGGTAACTATAAGTTGTCTGTTCCTAAGGGTGGCAAGGTTACCGTTTCTTATATTGGTTTTAAGGATGCTACTACCAATGGTGGTACTATCAAGCTGGTTGCTGACGACAAGACTCTTCAGGAGGTGGTAGTCGTAGGTTATGGTACCCAGAAGAAGGCTCACCTGACCGGTTCTGTAGCCAACATCCCAACAGATGAAATCCAGGACCTCGCTAATGGTGGCTTGGCTTCTTCTTTGGGCGGTTTGGTTAACGGTTTGAGCGTAAGTGGTGGTGAGAGCCGTCCTGGTGAGAATGCCCGTATCATGATCCGTGATACCAACTCATTGGGCGAAGTAGGTTCTACAGCCCAGCAGCCTCTCTTCGTTATCGATGGTTATATCTATCCTAACGATGTAAAGGTAGGTAACACTTACCAGAACCTCGGTGCTGAGGCTTTCAACAACCTGGATGCCTCTGAGGTAGAGAGTATCTCTGTTTTGAAGGATGCTTCTGCTGCCGTTTATGGTGCCCGTGCTGCCAATGGTGTTATCCTCGTAACTACCAAGAAGGGTAAGATGGGTGCGCCTCGCATTTCTTATAGCGGTTCTTTCGGTTTTACCGATGAGGTTTCTCGCCCTAAGATGCTGAATGCTTACCAGTATGGTCGTTTGTATAATGCAGTTGTTGCTGCCGACCCAACCAATACTTCTCTCAACAAGACTACTGCCCTTTTCCAGGCAGATGAGTTGGAGGCAATGAAGAGTCTTAACTACGACTTGCTCGACAAGTATTGGGAAACAGGTATGACACAGAAGCACAGCGTGAACGTAAGCGGTGCTACCGATAAGGTGAACTACTTTGCAGGTATCTCTTACTTCGATCAAGATGGTAACCTCGGTAAACTCAACTATAACCGTTGGAACTACCGTGCCGGTGTGGATGTTAAGGTAAGCAAGTGGTTGGGTGCTAACCTGACTGTAAGCGGTGACTATGCTACAAAGGAAAAGCCATTGGTAAAGGTTGGTGGATCTGGCGATGAGAAGGACTACAACCTCCTCTTGACCCGTCCTACTTACATGCCTGAATCAGTAAATGGTTATGATATCCTGGCTTATGGTCCTAGCAATACACAGAAGAACCAGAACCAGCAGTATAACTTTGCTACTTTGCAGAACAATGGCGACTACCGCAAGAACATGAATTCAAACCTGAATATCAGCGGAAGCCTTAATTATGATTTCGGTTGGAGCAAGATTCTGAAGGGATTGAAGTTGCGCTTCTCTTATTCCAAGAGTATCAATACCGATAAGGGTAATGAGTATGGTTCAACCTTCACCCTCTATCAGATGTTGACACGTTATGGTAGCGGTAACCACCTTTATACTCCTACCAGCGGCGATACTGCAGATTTCGATTACCTGGCAGCGTCTAACTTCAATGGTGTGACAACCGCCAATGGTGACTATCTGGCTCGTACCATGGTTCGTACCGATAACTATCAGATGAACTTTACAGCCCAGTATCAGCGCGATTTCGGTCAGCATCATCTGGGTGGTCTGTTCTCTATAGAGAAATCTGAGGCTGAGAGTGAGTACTTGCAGGGACAGCGTTTGACCCCATATCCTTTCACTACAGGTCAGTATAACTCTGCAACAGGTGAGATGACTACTATGTTTACCCGTAGTGAGAGCGGTACCCTTTCATATATCGGCCGTATCAACTATGCCTACGCCAACAAGTATCTCTTTGAGGCTCTGGTTCGTTCTGATGCATCAACCAAGTTCGCTCCAAAGAACTACTGGGGAACATTCCCTGCATTCTCTGCAGGTTGGGTAATCTCTGAAGAGAGTTGGTTCCGTAACAAGGTGAAGGGTGTTGACTTCCTAAAGCTCCGTGCTTCTTGGGGTATGACCGGTCGAGACAATACTGCGGCATGGCAGTGGATGCAAGTTTATGCACAGGATGCTAACCGTGGTACCGTATTCGAGACCGGTAAGGATTCAGGCAACCGTATCACCATCAACAAGAACAATTCTGCCGTAAATTCAGATGTTCATTGGGATAAGGACTACAAGACTAACATAGGTATCGATGCACAGTTCCTCAACAACCGCTTGGCTGTAACCTTCGATTACTATTATGAGAAGAACCGCGAGATGCTGATGAACATCAAGCAGACCGTTCCTTCTACCGTAGGTACTCAGAGTGCTGCATCCAACATCGGTGAGATGGATTCATGGGGTGGTGAGCTTTCTGTAACATGGAAGGATAAGATTGGTAAGGACTTCAAGTATCGTATAGGTATCAATACAGGCTGGTCTGATAACAAGGTGCTGAATATGGACTGGGTTACAGACTATCTCTACCGCCAGATTACTCCTGGTCACCGTACAGACGTAGGTCTCTGGGGTATGCAATGCATCGGTATGTTCCGTAGTTTCCAGGATATTGAGGAATACTTCACGAAGTACAACATCTCTACTTATATGGGTCTGACCAAAGACCAGGTTCGTCCTGGTATGTTGATGTATAAGGATGTTCGTGGTGCTTACGATTCTGAGACCGGTACTTATGCAGGTCCTGATGGCATCGTAGATGTTGACAACGACCAGGTAGAGTTAGGTCACCGCAGCAGCAACCTCTATGGCTTGACCCTGAATTTGGGTGCAGACTGGAAGGGACTTTCTCTGACAGCTCAGATTGGTGCTAGCTGGGGTGGTTATACCACACTTCCTGGTGCAGCATTGAAGCCAACTGGTAATCTGGAGTATTGCAACATGCCTTCATTCTGGAATCCAGACAACATGTTTGCTTACCAGGATGTATATGATGGCTCAGGTAATCTCGTAGTAAAGGAGAACCGTGAAGCTTACTATCCTAACCTGAAGTATACAGATGTGAATGCTGTTGCGTCTAGTTTCTGGAGAGTAAGTACAGCACGTGTGGCTCTGAACCGCATGACCTTGGCTTATACTTTGCCAAAGAGCTGGTTGGGTAGTATCGGCATCAACAGCTGCCGTATCAATATTACCGGTCAGAACCTCATCAACTTCTACAATCCATATCCAGACAACTTCATGAATCCTATGTCAGGATCATACGGAAGCTATCCTAACCTCCGTAAGTGGACAGTGGGCGTGAACCTCTCATTCTAATGAGATACTTAAATAATTCTTAAAAAGAAAAGAACAATGAAAACGACAATAAAATTATTCAGTCTTGGTTTGGTTTCAGCCTTGGCTTTCAGCTCTTGTAGTGACAGTTTCCTGGAGGAAAAGAAGAACTATGACAATGTAAATAAAGACATCTACAACTATTATGAAGGATGTAATGGTCGTGTAAACGATATCTACAGTTGGTGTTTGCCAACAACCAACGATTTGACCTGGAAGTATCCTTCTATGGGTAATGCGGATGAGGCAGGTAAGTCTACTGAGGAATACAGTGGTCTCAGCTCTTTTGTAGATCCACAGATTGAGTTGAGCTCTACCAGTACCACAAATTCGGTTCCTGATTTCTTCATGGGCGACCAGTCTAATATCCAGGCATCTGTATATGGTAGAATCCGTAACGTCAATGATGTCATCCAGGGTATCAGCGGCAGCACTCTTTCTGAGGAACAGAAGAATGAATTGCTCGGTCAGGTATATTTCTTCCGTGCATGGTGCTATTACAACTTGTTCAAGTGGTATGGCGGTGTGCCTCTGGTTAAGGAAACACAGGATCCTTTAGAAAGTTCTTTTACTCCTCGTGCTACGTCTAAGGAGACTTACGAGTTTATTCTCGATGACTTGAACAAGGCTGCAGATATGTTGGCTGCCAAGACAGAGAATGGTGCTGGCTGGTCGGAGAAAGGCCGTGTTACTTCTGGTACTGCGTTGGCTTTGAAGGGTCGTTTGATGCTTTTGTGGTGTAGCCCTCTCTTCAACCGTACCAACGATGAAAACCGTTGGAAGACAGCTTATGAAACCATGAAGTCTGATTTGGAGCGTATCAACAAGTGTGGTTATCACTTGTATACTGACGCTGACAATAAGAATGGTTCTACCTTTGCCAAGATGTTTACCGATGGCGGTAATAATCCAGAGGCAGTGTTCGTTACCTTATACAATAATGTAACAGGTGATGGTCTTGATAATCAGAAGAACAACAATTGGGAGCGTCAGATTCGTCCAGCTAATACAGGTGGTAGCGGTAAGAATGCTTCTCAGATGCTGATCAATATGTTCCCAATGTCAGATGGTAAGCTTCCTGAGAGTTGTGATACTTATACCAAGTTGGCTCGTTCTGAGAAGACTTTGGATAGCGAGACTCCATTCTTGAATCGTGACAAGCGTTTCTATCGTACCTTCGCTTTCCCTGGCTTCCGTTGGGCTTACAGTGGTAATGCGTCAGAGCGCGATGCGAACAACCCTTCTGATGGTTCCAACTATGTACTTTGGAACTATGTATGGTACACCAGTATGAATGATGCCGGCAACCCTGAAAGTGGTGATTCTTATGGTGCTGACAACCTGTTGAAGAGCCGTCAGGGTGTATATGTACGCAAGAAGAGTGATGATTTGGATGTCAATTCTACTCCTCTTTATAAGTACGTAGCTCTTGACACCAAGGGTGCTGCTCCATTCTATTCTGCAGCTCCATTGATTGAACTCCGTTATGCTGAGGTTCTCCTGAACCTTGCTGAGGTTGCAGCTGGTGCTGGTCATCTGGATGAGGCTGTAGGATATGTTAAGCAGATTCGTGAGCGTGCTGGTTATTCAGCTACTAATTCTGAGGATGATGGTATCACACCTGCAGCTTATACAGATCAGGCTACCTGTATCTCTCAGATTCTCTATGAGCGCCAGATTGAGTTTGCTTACGAGGGTAAGCGTTTCGATGACCTCCGTCGTTGGATGCTCTTCGATGGTGGTACTGGCAAGGTTGAAGGTGCTCCTTCTACATGGACATTGACCGGTTGGGGTGGTAACACCTGCACATGGCTTGGTTTCAAGGCTTTGAACGGTCAGCGTCGTGAGAATATCCAGTATCGTGTTGCTGATAAGTATGGCGTAGGTGGTACTACCTTTAATTCAGACCCATTGTTGAAGGCTGGTACAGAGCGTCCTGCGGGTGTTGATCTCCGTGAGGATGATTTGAATACTCAGCTCGAGAACTTGTCTACATGGTATAAGGACAATTTGAAGATGAAGGTACAGAAGGGTGATGCTTACGATTCTAACAAGAATCTCCTCTACATGAACTTCCGTCCTAAGTATTACTTCTTAGGCTTCACTTCTGGTGCATCTATCGCCAACAAGGCTTTGCCTCAGACCATCGGTTGGGGTGATTACAACAATGGTGGTGCCAATGGTACCTTCGACCCATTGGCTGAGTAATGTCAAGAGAGGAATGACGATATAGTCATAACATAATATATTAAGGTTGCGGGGTGTGTTCTCTTTATAGTGAATGCACCCCGTTTTCTATTTTACACCTCACACCTCATAAAAACTCTCGAATCCCCTTTTTATTTACTGGAGTTTAGGAGTGTGAGGTAGGAAATGGGGACTGGTATTCCAAAAAACGGATAATTAAGTTTCTATTTCTGATGTTTTCAGTAGCTGTCTATGTAAAACAGCCCACTAGCGGCAAAGGCACTAGTGGGCTGTTTTATACGGACAGTTTAACTATTTTGTACGTAGATAAATCAAATCAAAATACATTAGTCGTGTTCTCATGGGCTCTACAGGAGAAGTTGGCTCTTGCCCCTTGTTGTGTAAAAACACCCATTCTTCTTTATCTGACGAAAAAAGAAACTTGAAACCATTTCGTTGGTAATAATCAAATACTTTCGGATGATTGACAGC
Organism: Segatella sp.; assembly: GCF_977051555.1. Taxonomy (NCBI): domain Bacteria; kingdom Pseudomonadati; phylum Bacteroidota; class Bacteroidia; order Bacteroidales; family Prevotellaceae; genus Segatella; species Segatella sp. The sequence continues at coordinate 14,148 of NZ_CDRSSE010000003.1, read as the reverse complement.
ATCTACTATGACATATCGACAACCCGTTTTATTCAATGGGTCGATAAACCATGACTTGATGAAGTCTAATAACTCATCTCCAATATGTTGGCCACTAAACAATTCGCTTACAGCCAATTGCCCAACCAATACAGCCGGATATTGTGGTCTTCGCTTAGCATTTGGTATCTTTCGATTTAGTTTGTTCCTAAGAACAGATGGAAGAGAATCTACTTTTACGCTTGAATTAGCTACTGTGAATGCACAGACGATTTCAGATGTATCAGGTTTGACAAAACAATATGATTTTCCTAACAACTGATATGTATAATCAGCATAGTCATGGGTGAAGAACTCTGTTATATCCTCATCCTTACAGATAAAGCCTTTACATTGCTGTAAGACATCCTCAGTCAATTCTATAAAATCACATTGTTCCAGCATGTTAACTATACAATTTTGAACGTTTCAATATAGCACGAGCCTTGGCTACTTGTTTTGAGAAGTCAATGGTGCCACGTTTTTCCAATGCCTCATCAGCCGCTTCAACGAAACGGACTGCTGCCTCACCATGAAGGACAGGTATTGTCTTGAATTCTATTGCCATAATCTTCTTGTTTTTAATGTTATATACTTCTTCAATCTGCAAAGATATGCTTTTATTTTCATATCACCAAGCATTTTGCCAATTTTTTGATATGTTTTGACCATTTTTCTATTAGAACCAACTCTCTATATATATTTCTAACTCTTCATCAACTTATACTTTCCTGCTAATCCCACCTTTTTTTCTACTTTGACTTCACATAAAAATGGAAATTTGTGGGTGCAAAAGTCTGGCTCTTGCGTCTTATGGATAAACAACTATAAAAACAAACGTAAAAGTATTAATTTAAACTAGTCAAGATTATGAAGAATTTTTTTACTTTGATTTCTATGGCACTTGTTGCCATGAGTATTAACGCTCAGACAGAGAGCTGGTATGTTAACAATGAGGATGGTACATTGAAGGCCGACTATGTAGCTAATGAGGATGCCAGTAAGATGTCTGTTGTAAAGTTCTCAACTACCAATGTGGAGGGTACTCATACCTCTGGTCCTGTTGCCGGCTATAATGACGGTGCACTCGAAAATGGCAAGTTGTCTCCTAAGGTTGATAATACCTGGAATGGCATCAAAAAGCAGGCATTGAGCAAGGATGGCTCTGTTGCACCTTTCTACTATGTTCAGGGTAAGGGTAATCCTGTAAACTTGGATAAGGTTGAGTTTGAAGAGATTGTGACTGATGGTAATCCAACAGGTAACTACCGTGCCAAATGGGATGCTTCTTACTATGCTCCAGATGGAACTGCAGGTCTGCCTAAGAACGGTACATACATTACTCTGACCCCAAAGGTGGCTGGTACTTTGAAGGTTGGCATTTGGACTAATAAGGGTAACCGTGATGTATATGTTGCAAAGGGTAGTGATGCCAAAGCTTTAGCATTTGGTTCTGACGTGAAAATCAGTGGCTATGTACAGGCAACCAATAATGATGTAGCAGAGGATAGCCCTCTTTATGGTTATATGCTGTATCAGGAAGAAATTGCTACCAAGGGTACCGAGGGTAGTGATGCTTATGTGATTGCTGCCGGTAACCGTCCTGTTTGGGTATATTTGACCTTCTCTGCAACTGCAGGCGAAACTTACTATATATTTAATAAGAATACTCAGATTGGTTTCAGTGGCTTTGAGTTCACACCTGATGAAACCAATGGCATCGTCAACATCAATGCTTCAACTTCTGCCAAGAAGTCTGTTCGCTACAATATGGCTGGTCAGCAGGTGAACACTTCTTACAAGGGTCTCGTTATCGAGAATGGCAAGAAGTTCGTTCAGAAGTAATCTGACGTGATTCGGTTAGAATTTTAAGATAAAAGAAACGATAATAAAAGGGAGCGCATCACTAATGGTTGCGCTCCCTTTTTTGCACCTCTCAGGATGCAGAGTTATATGAAATATGCACTATCTAAGGTGCAGATTGCCTTATTGTATGCAAGTTTTCTTCGAACTGATCACCTTGCCATCCTTCAATGCCTTGATGATATAAACACCTGAAGGGAGAGAATCGAGATTCTTGCCTTCTCTCACCTTGATACCTGCTGCATTGTATACTTCGTAGCTGTCGGCTGCGGTTGAGGTCTGAATGTTTTGAATGCCTGTAGCAGAACCGTCTGTCAGATAGAAATGGAAGGTGCGGGTGTAGGTGCTGATATTGTCATCATCGCTTACCTTGACAGTATAATCAATGAGTGCCTTGCCACAATCTTCGTTGGCGGTGAAGATATATTCACCCTCGTTGGCACCCGTATCCTGACTCATCTTGCTCATCGCATCACCCTTAGCCTCGCATTCAAACTGAGGATTGTTGGTGTAGCCGGCAAAGTATTTCTTCATGTCGATGGTTACGCTTTCGCCCTGCTTGAGGGTGAAGTGAGGCTCGGCAAGCCAGTTGAGATATTCTTCGAGATTGGTGTAGCCGTCTCCGTTTTCATCGGCATTACCGTCGCTTACGCCTTTCACTTCTTCCCACCAGTCTGGCATTCCGTCCTGGTCGGTATCCCAGTTGGCATCGCGCTTGGCTTCTGTGATGTTCAAGCCCTTGAAACCTTCGCATCCCTTATCTTCCTCGCTGTCGATAAGTCCCTTCTTGCCACTCTGACTGCCTACTGTCGTGGTAGTTCCGGCTAACGTCTCGTTCACCATTCGGGTGTCGTGATTATCCAGGAAAGGCTGGTTGGCTCCCACATCGCAGAGCACATTCTTGTAGGCTGCCTTGGCACTCTCGATGGCTGCCAGAGACTCGAAGAATGGCTTCGAAACGAATGGCTCCCAGTTTACTACCTGACCATGTGATGTTTCGTAAACATAGGTATCTTTGAGTTTATCTTCTGTCAGGGCTCCATTGCCTGCAGCCTGACGGATATTACCATGAACGTATGCACTCTGTGTGCCGCTTCCGGTGCCCTCAAGCTGAAGACGGAACAGTTTCTTCTGGGTGGTAGCTGGTCCCATCTTATAATAGTTGTTCACGAAGTTCACCTCGTGACTGCCACCATCTGTAGCACGACCGCCCCAGTTGTAAACCACATTATTAAATACATCGTGGTGACCGTCGTAAGCACCTACACCATCCAGTCCGCCGCTCAAACTCCAGTTTCTTCCTTCGCAATGAGCCAGCAGGTTGTGGTGATAAGAACCTACCTTGAGTGTTGCCGACATTTCGCCGCCGCCGATGGTTGCTGCATATCCGTGGGCTGTACCCGCACCATAGTTAGGATGACCTGCCACATTGAGCGCTTCGGAAATTAGGGTGCGCTGAAGGGTAAGACTCTTGGCGTTGCGGCTGGAGAATGCCTCATCGATGGTCCAGGAGATAGAGCAATGGTCCATGATGGCATTGTCGTTTCCAGCCATTCCCATACCGTCGAGTCCGTTTACCTTATCTTCATTGCTGATGGTTCCGCCGTTGGTCTCCTTATGTCCCAGACGCATACGGAGGAAACGGGTGATGCCTTCGCTTGCCATACCGAAAGGACAGCCGCGGAGCATGATACCGTTGCCTGGAGCCGTTTGTCCGGCGATGGTAACGTATTCGTCGCTGCAGGTGAGTCGTTTTTTCAGGTCGATGACGCCCGCCACATCAAAGACGATGGTGCGCGGACCGGTAGCTTTCTTGATGCCGTAACGGAAAGAACCCTCTATCGGATTCTCATCATCGCCGTTATCTTCGAGCGTGGTTACGTGATAAACGCTTCCGCCTCTACCGCCCGTAGCATACTTACCATATCCTTCGGCACCCGGGAAGGCGAGATGACGGGGACGGAAACTCCATACATCGCCTTCGTATACATTACCGGCAGCATCTTCCTCGTCGATTCGCCAGTAATAGGTGTTGAGGTTGGATGCTTTGTTGAGTGTATATTTTGCATCGGTAGTTGTAGCTACTTCTGTAAGATTGTTGGCATCTGTACCTATTAATATATGGTGCTTGACGGCTTTTTCTGCCGAAGTCCAGGAGATAGTGAGCGATCCGTTATCGGCATCGGCATGATAATCTCTGTTCTCCGGATAAGGATCTGTGGCTGCTGTCTGTGGATTCGGACGATCGAAGATGAGGGCGTTGACGGTGAGCGAGGTGGTATAATTGCCGCTCTTGTCATCGCTGGCACTCGGTGTGGTAACGTAAGAGACAACGACATCCTTGCCCTCTTCTGCTACAAAAGTTACGTACGACATGCCGCAGGCTGATGGAGTCATGGCTCTGTTGGTCTGTGCGATGCCTTCCTGCTGCTTGGTGCCGTTGACGTATACGTCGAGCTTCGGAGCATTGAAACCATCGTTGTTGTTATGATAAGCCATCAGCGAGTGTTTGCCGACGCTCAGTCCCTTGAGGGTGATGTTGAGACGGACGGCACCTTCGGTTATCTGTGGGGTGTTACCGTCTTCGTAACCATAGATGGCAAAACCGTCGGCGATGAGTTTGGAACTGCTGAGTCCGTTCTTGAACCAGCATGATTTCAGTCTTCTACCTGCATAAGAGGCATTATTAGCCAGCGTGATGGTGATGGGATTTCCGTCAGCATCTTCTACTTCCTTCGATTCTGTTTCGCAGGTGTTTACTGCCCATGCGGTGTACTCAGGTTCATTGACCTGTGACTCGGAACGACCTGTCAGATTGAAGTCGATTCTCTGTGCCGATGCAGTCAGTGCTGAGACTAAAGCCATCGAGAATAATACTTGTCTTTTCATGTTTCACCTTAAGTTTGAAAGTTGTTTATTTCGTTTTTATTGATTCTTCGGGATTAGATCTTGTTTTGTGTATCATCTTTTGTGTTCCCACATCGCTATTGGGTAATAGCGATGTGGAAAGTACGTTGCAGGGAAGCCACCTGGTCTTTGTCGGTTGCCTTCACCTTGATGTTGATGAGGCAGTCGGCAGCCTTTTTGTTGAGGCTGATGGTGAGGATTCCCTTCTTGTTGAGTTTCATCTTGCCTTCCTCTGGCTGGATGCTACTCTCCAGGGTGAAGACTGGCTGCTGGTTGTAACCGGCGAAATACTGCTTCAGGTCGATAGTCAGCTTATTGCCTGCTGAGGTGATGAAATGAGGCTCGGTAAGCCAGTTGAGATAGCGTTCCAGCTGGGTATATTCGCCATCGGTCAGCTCGTTGTTGTCGGCAACTGACGGATTGGTACCAGCCAACTTCTCCCACCAGTCAGGCATTCCGTCCTGATCGGTATCCCAGTTGTCTGGGCGATGGTCGGTGAGTGCTTCAAACTCCTTCCATGCATCGTTGCCGGCATCGAGGTTATCATCTATCAGTCCCTTCTTGCCGGTCTTGGAGCCAACATATTTATAGGTTCCGTTCAAGGTTTCTTCTACCATGCGCTGGTCGTGCTGGTCGATGCAAGGCTGGTTGGCTCCCACATCGCTCAATACGTTCTTGAAGGCAGCGCGGGCACTTTCTACCTTGGCATAGGATGGGAAGAATGGTTTGTCATTAAATACCTTCCAGTTGACAATCTGTCCGTGAGAAATGGTATATTTGTAAGTTTCGCCTTCCTTGTCGCTGACCAGTTCTCCATGCTTTCCTGCCACAGCTCCTGCATTCTGTTTCATATCGCCCACATAGTTCTGGCGGATATTATCGTGAATGTAGTAAGCCTGACTTCCCTGGGCGACACCTTCCAACTGGGCATTGAGGATATATTTCATGCTGGTGGCTGGTCCCATCTTGTAATAGTTGCCTACGAAGTTTACCTCGTGGGCTCCTCCATCACAGGCACGGTTGCCCCAGTTGTATACTACATTATTAAAGAGGTCGAGCTTTCCGGCATAATATCCGGCTCCGTCCAGTCCGCCACCCATACTCCAGTTTCTTCCTTCGTTGTTGGCAAGCAGGTTGTGGTGGAACGAGCCTACATTACCACCGATGGTTGCGGCATAACCATGTTTGGCGTTGACATAATTCTGATGACCAGCCTGGTTGAGTGCTTCGGAGATGAGGTTGTGCTGGAAAGAGATATTCTTGCCGTTGCGGCTTGAGAAAGCCTCGTCGATGGTCCAGCCTACCGAACAATGGTCGATGATGGTATTGTCGCAGCCTGCAGCACCCAGTCCGTCGAGGGTAACAGTCTTGCCGTTTTTATCGAGATATTTTCCCAGTCGGAGACGGATGAAGCGGAAGATGCCTTCTGATCCGAAACCGAAAGGATGTTCACGGAGAAGGATTCCCTTGCCGGGTGCAGTCTGTCCGGCTACCGTGATGAATGGGTCGGAACAAACCAGACGGTCTTTCAGGTCGATGATGCCGGCAACATCGAAGACGATGGTGCGAGGTCCCTTAACCTTTGTGATTCCGTATCGGAGAGAGCCAGGCTGTGGATTCTCCGGGTTATCTTCTAAAGAGGTAACATGATAAACCGAACCACCACGGCCGCCGATGGCAAATCTTCCATATCCCTCAGCACCCGGGAAGGCGAGACGGCGTGGACGGAAGTTCCATACTTCGCCCTCTGAAACCTTGCCGTTGGCATCTACCTCGTCAACACGCCAGTAATAATCGTTGGCGCTGCTGAGGTGGGTGACCTCATAAGAGGCATCGCTTGTGGTGGCTACCTTTTTCAACTGGTCGGCACGCAGTCCCATATAAATAAGGTGTTGCTTGGCGCCTTCTCCGGCTTGCCAGCGCAGAACAACCTTGCCTTCTTCTGCATCAACATGAAGATCGTTATCGGCAGGATAAGGGTTGAGAGCGGTGGCTTTCGGGTTCGCTTTATCGAATACCAAACCATTGATGGTGAGCGTGTTGTTTGCGTTATCCACACCTTGCAACTGATAATGGATAACTACAGGCTGGTCGTCGGTTACATCAAATTCGATGTATGACTGTCCGCTCTGCGATGCCTTCATCTCTCTTACGGTCTGCTTGATGTCCTGTGCAAGAATCTCCTGCATCATGCTCTTCTGCTGGATACGCTTCTTGCCTTTCTTAACGGTAGTTATCTGTTCCTTCTCTCTGGAAACCTGGATGGAAGGAATATTGCCGGTAAGTCCGTCTACGATATTGTGGTAGGCAAGGAGAGAGTGATGACCTGGTTTCAGACCTCGGATGGTGATGCGGAGCTGGGCATTATCGCCTTTTGACGGATATACTACGATACCATCGCTGGTGAGTCGGTCGCCCTGCTGTATGCCCTGCTTAAACCAGTTGGATTTGATAATCTGGTCTTTTACGGGAGTATCGAGTGTAATCTCCAGTTCGCCCAAAGTAAACTGGTATGTATTGCCCTGTTTCACACCAACAGGAGTGAAATTGAGGGCTGTAACTTCGGCAGCCTTTCTGCTGGCTATGTTGAAGTCAACTTGCTGCGCCTGGCTTGAAAGCGCCATCAGCAAAGCGGCAACTAAAGGGAAGCATCTTCTGTTCATCATTTTTCAATTTTATGTTTTTTGTTTTATGTTTCAATAAAATAATTGATAAGTAACTTTCGTTTATATATATATATTATAGGTGTAAGACGTTCCTGTAGACGAAATGTCGCCACCTGTTCCCGAAAAAATGCTCATGTTCATTGAGGACAAAAGCCGGCGAGAGGCGTCTTTAAGATATAATGAACAAACAATATTAAAACAATGCAAAGAAGTAAGAAGATTTTCGCTGCGATGGCATTGACCATCTTGCCAGCAGCAACTTTCGCTCAGTATCCTACTATCACAAAGGAGGCTCAGGCGAAGATTGATTCTATGCAAGCTGCATGGACTGCTCATTCTGATTCAGCTTGGGCTGTGGCTTTCCCTATTGTAAAACAAGAGGCAATGGCAGGTCGCCCTTATGTGCCATGGGCTTCACGCCCATACGATTTGCGCCAGGCTAAGATTCCTGCATTCCCTGGTGCTGAGGGTGGCGGTATGTTTACCTTCGGTGGTCGTGGCGGTAAGGTCTTGACTGTGACCAATCTCAATGATGCTGGTCCTGGTTCTTTCCGTTGGGCTTGCGAACAGGGTGGTGCCCGTATCATCGTCTTCAACGTATCGGGAAATATTGTATTGAAGACTCCAATCATCGTCCGTGCTCCTTATATCACCATCGCCGGACAGACAGCTCCAGGTGAGGGCGTGATGATTTCGGGTGAATCTTTCCAGGTTGATACCCATGATGTCATCGTTCGCCACATGCGTTTCCGCCGTGGTAATACCCATGTATGGTATCGTGAGGATTCTTTCGGCGGTAATCCGGTAGGTAACATCATGATTGACCACTGCTCTTGCGAGTTTGGTCTGGATGAGAACATCTCTTTCTACCGCCATATGTTCGACTTGCACGATGGTAAGCCAAAGCGCAAGGTGCCAACGGTGAATGTAACCATCCAGAATACCATCTCTGCCAAGGCACTCGATACTTGGAACCATGCCTTTGGTAGTACAATCGGTGGAGAGAATTCTACCTTCATGCGCAACCTTTGGGCTGATAATACGGGTCGTAACCCTTCTATCGGATGGGGTGGTGTGTTCAACTTTGTAAACAACATCATTTACAACTGGGTACATCGTACAGCAGATGGTGGTGAGTTCTCAACCATGAGCAACTTCATCAACAACTATTATAAGCCAGGACCTCTTACTCCGAAGGGTGCCATCAGCTACCGTATCGTGAAGAGCGAAAGCCGAAGCAACAAGCTTTTCCCTTGGGCTCAGTATGGTCGTATTTATGCTGAAGGAAATATCGTAGAAGGCAACGAGGCTGTAACCAAGGACAACTGGAACGGCGGTATTCAGATTGCCGATAAGGATCTTCCAAATGGAATTCCAGCAGATGTAAAGGCGCTGATGCGTTCTAACGAACCATTCGCCATGCCACACATGACCATTATTCCTAAGGACCAGACTTTTGATAAGGTGCTTGAGAGTGTGGGTGCAACCATTCCTTCCCGCGACATCGTGGATCAGCGCATCGTAGAAGAGGTTCGTACCGGTCAGGCTTACTATGTAAAGAAACTGCCTAAGAAGAATCCATACGGCGACTTCTGGGGATTGGCTGACAAGTCGAAGGCTGAAGATGGCAGCTTCAAGTACCGCCGTCTGGACCAGGATTCCTATAAACTGGGTATCATCACAGATATCTGTCAGGTTGGCGGATTCCCTAAATATAAGAAGGTAAAGCCATACGTAGATACAGATGGCGACGGTATGCCTGATGAGTGGGAGATTGCCAACGGTCTGAACCCTAACGACCCTAGCGATGCCAACAAGGATTGCACTGGTGACGGATATACCAATATCGAGAAGTATATTAATGGTATCAGCACCAAGAAAAAGGTGGATTGGACTGATATGAAGAACAACCACGATACTTTGGCTGAGAAGGGAAAACTTCTGTAAAACAGGAATGAATGCCCGGAGTTGTTTCTCTGGATTCATTTCTTAATGCATGACATGAATATGAAAAAACTTTTGAGAAATAAGTTGTTAGGCGCGGCCTGTCTGCTCTTGCTTCCTCTGGGAGCAGGAGCACAGGTACAGCTCGACAGCGTGGGGCGTGATGCCAAGTATGTGAACAACATCATCGTCCGTTCGCAGAAAATCGTGGATGCGCTGCAGCTGACTGATAAAAGCAGCAAGCAGAATGTGCTCCATATCATCTGTAACCGTTATTTCCTGCTGAACGATATCTATGAGAAGTTCGGCAAGAATAAGGCTGAGCGTGATGCGGAACTCTATAAGCACCACTTCGAATTTGCTGCCAATCTGGAAAACTATCTCTCAGAGAAGCAGGTAGAGCAGGTGAAGGATGGTATGACCTTCGGTGTCGTTCCGAAAACCTATCAGGCACATCTGGAGATGATTCCTTCACTGAAAGAAAACGAGAAACTCCAAATTCTCAATTGGTTGAAAGAAGCTCGCGAGTTTGCCATTGATGCCGAAAATTCCAAGGCTAAACATGGCTGGTTCGGAAAGTATAAAGGACGCATCAATAACTGGCTTGCCAAACAGGGCTACGACCTGAAGGCGGAGCGCGAGGGTTGGTATAAGCGTATTGAGGCTGCCAAGAAGAAATAAACAGTTTCCGGTAAGGTTTTATAAAACTCTGATGAAACAAGAGGTATGAAAAGATTATTTTCTATATGGATATTTACGTTAGTAGGGGTTGTGCAAATCTTTGCGCAACCCTTCGCGTTTGATTTTAGCTACGTGGGCTACCAGCAGAGCGAAAAGGAAATTCCGGATGCGGACGTTGTGGTTTTCGTGAAGTGGAAAGAAGGCGACCAGAGCGCTCGCATACAGAAAGCCATCGACTTTGTTTCTGCCCGCAAAATGGATAAGAAGACGGGACTACGAGGGGCTGTCTTGCTCGACAAGGGTGTATTCGAACTCTCTCAGCCGCTTCGCATCCAGACGTCGGGCGTAGTGCTGAGAGGTACTGACCGCAACCAGACGGTGCTATATAAAAAAGGTGTAGACCGTGGGGCGGTGGTGTATCTGGAAAGCGAAAAGCAGATGCAGACGCTAGGCGAACCCATGAAACTTTCTGCTCCCTGGAAGTTGGGAGAGCGGAAGGTGGCACTGCCTGCCGGCTGCAAGATGGGCGATGAGATACTGATAGTACGTCCTTCTACCCAGGAGTGGATACAAAAGCTGGGTTGTGCTGACTTCGGCGCAGGCAAGGACCTGGGCTATTGGGGCTGGCATCCGGGAGAAATCGATGTGCGCTGGACCCGTAGTGTGGTTTCTGACGGAAAGGGAGGATTACTGTTGGATGCTCCTTTATCCATGTCGCTCGGTCAGGATGATGCAGAATGCTACGTTCAGCGCATCGCCGGTAATGACTGGCGCTTGAAGAATGTAGGTGTGGAAAATCTCACGATAGATTCTGAATATGATACCACCAATCCGAAGGATGAGAATCATGCCTGGGAGGGTGTATATATTAATAAGGTGAAAGACGGTTGGGTAAGAATGGTGAATTTCCGCCATCTTGCTGGTTCGGCAGTAGTAACCCAGCGTGATGCTTCCCGTATCACGGTTGAGGATTGCATTTCTCAGGCTCCTGTCTCCGAAATCGGTGGCTACCGTCGCCGCACCTTCCTCTGTATGGGCGAACAATGTCTGTTCCAGCGTTGTTATTCAGAACAGGGCATGCACGATTTTGTGGCTGGTCTCTGTGCTGCTGGTCCTAATGCCTTCGTACAATGTGATGGTTATAAATCGCTGGGGTATAGTGGAGCAGTAGGACCTTGGTGTACAGGATTGCTCTTTGATAATGTGAATATCGACGGCAACGACATCAAGTTCTGTAATCTTGGTCTCGAAGGTTACGGCATCGGATGGAATACTGCCAACAGTCTGGCTTACCAATGTACGGCAGCCGGAATCTTTGCCGACAGTATTCCTGATGGCAGCAACAACCATGTGTTTGCCTGTTGGGCGCAGTTTAACGGTTCTGGCGATTTCCAGCAATGTAACAATCATGCCAAACCATGGAGCCGCTTTGCCTCTCTTCTGGAGAAGCGCCTGGGTAGGGATGTCTCTGCCCAATGCCGCGTATTGGAAAGAGAACGCAACAATGTGAGCAACAATCCTACTTACGATGTGGCGCAGAAGATGGTTGAGGAGGCTCGCAAACCTCGCATCACCATGCAGATGTGGATAGCTGACAGTGCTCAGTTTGCCGCTTCTGTTTCTGCGGACAAGGCTATGGCTGTGGATAAAATCAAAGAACGTTCTAAGAAAAAGGTGGATCTTGCCCATGCCGGGAAGCCTGTCTTCGCGATAAAAGAGGGTAAGATTATGGTGGCTGATACCCTGTTGAAGGGGGCCAGAATGAATACTCCTTGGTGGAACGGACGTGTACGTTATTCGGCTTTCCCTAAGATTGCCGATGCCGTGACCCGTTTTGTGCCGGGAATGGAGGGACAGGGCACTACCACCCGTGTGGATAGTGTGGTGGCTCACCTTCGTGATAAGCATGTGGTGCTCTTCAATCAGAACTACGGCTTGTGGTATGATCGTCGCCGTGACGACCACGAACGTGTGCGCCGCCGTGATGGTGATGTCTGGGCTCCGTTCTATGAACAGCCTTTTGCCAGAAGCGGACAGGGCACGGCTTGGGACGGACTGAGTAAGTATGACCTTACAAAGTTGAATCCGTGGTACATCAGCCGCATGAAGGAATTGGCAGAGAAGGGAGCCTGGAATGGTTTGCTGGTTATCAACCAGCACTATTTCCAGCATAATATCCTGGAGGCAGGTGCCCATTGGGTAGATTGTCCATGGCGTCCGGTGAACAATATCAATGGTACGGTGTTCCCAGAACCTGTTCCTTTTGCCGGTGATAAGCGTGTATGGATGGCGGAATACTTCTATAATATAGATAATCCGGTGATGCGCCAGCTGCATAAGCAGTATATCATGAAGATGCTGGATGCCTTTGCTGATGAGCCGAACGTGATTCAGTCGATTGGTGAGGAGTATACGGGCCCTTATCATTTTACGAAGTTCTGGTTGCAGACCGTTGCTGAATGGGAGGCTAAGACGGGCAAGCATGTCTGGGTGGCTTTGTCGTGCAACAAGGATGTGCAGGATGCTATCCTACAGGATCCGGAGTTGAGAAAGGTGGTTGACATCATCCATATCGAACAGTGGTATTATACCCAGAAGGGACTTTATGCTCCTGAAGGTGGCAAGAATCTGGCACCTCGTCAGTACCAGCGTCGCCTTCGTCCTGGCAAGGTTACCTATGATGATGTTTTCAAGAGTGTGAGCGAGTATCGCCAGACTTATCCTGAGAAGGCTGTCATTTACAGTGGGGCTTCGGCACCTGAGAATGGCAAGGCGGTGATGGATGCCGGCGGTTCCTGTCCGAATGTGAAGTTACATGTAAAATGTAATAAAAGTAGAGAAGATGGAAAGAATGATGATAACTGAATCTGTAAGAAATCTTTTATTGGATTCCGACTTTCTGGAGTCGGTATTCGGTTCGCCTGTTGTAGAACCGGATGCCAACTCCGGGAGGCCGGCATCTTCTCGAAAGTTTGAGAAAATGTATCTTCCTGCCGAAATAGAGCAGGCAAAATATGTTCTTCTTCATCTTGACGAGATTTCGGGCTTGTTGTCTGAAACGGACATAGAAGAACTGAAAAATCGCATAAAATACCATTTAAACCCTTAAAATGGGAGGAAAAATACACTGAATACCAATTTTTCCCATTCATTTACCTGATTTTTCCTTAGAGTTTGCCACTTTTAGGCTACTTTTGCACCATCAACAAACAAAAGTACACCTAAGATGAAAACAAACTACAATAGCATCCGGGAAAGAGAGGAAGCAGCACAGACGTTGCTCGCTGCCTATCGCCAAGGCGACCAGAACGCTTTCATGTCTTTATATGATATGTACGCGGAAATGTTGCTCAATTATGGCCTGTGTATTACATCAGACAAAGAACTTGTAAAAGATTGTGTACAAGATGTGTTTATCAAACTCATCTCTAAAAGCCAGAATTTACAAGTTACTAAGGTAACCTCTTACCTGCTCATTTCTCTCCGCAACAGATTGCTGGATGAGTTTCGCCGCAAGAACTATATGACAGAAACTGCGGTGGAGGATATCCGTATCTCTACAACTGTAGAAGATGTGGAAAACTCTTATATCCTTGATGAAAGCTCGCTCAATAATGTTCGTAAGGTACAGATCCTGATGAATGAGCTGACACCACGCCAGCGCCAGGTATTCACCTTATATTATATAGAGCAGCGCAAATATGAGGACATCTGCGACATCATGCAGATGAACTATCATAGTGTACGCAACCTGGTACATCGTGGCATGTTGAAGTTGCGTGCAGCCGTAGCAGTATAAACTCTTCTGAAGGAGGAAGGAGTTTGAGAGATGTTATTGGTAGACCCGAAATAGACATTTGCACTTTAGGTTAGTGATTATTTAAAATAGGTTTATTATAGTTATAAAAAAAAAGCAGGGGACTCCGTGAGGAATCTCCTGCTTGTTTTTGTTTGACTAGCATGTGTGTTGTCTAATGGGTGCAAGTCCCTAACGAGCCCTAGTAGTGGGAATCGTCTAGCCAGAGAGACAAGGGTGTCCGTGGTGACGCGGAATCTGAAAGAAGTCAGC